>JAIRLJ010000024.1 GCA_031259495.1 Oscillospiraceae bacterium
AACCAAAACTTATTTTTTAGATGAGATTCTTAAAAATAAAAAAGGAAAGTAACTATAACGTGATAATAAATAAAGATAAAAATATTAAAAAAACTTAGTTAAACCTAAAGAATTAAGCGTAGATGAAAGATTTAGACTTCAAATTAGAAATCGCGAAACGTCAGAACTTACTTATAATACAGATATAGATTTTGCTAAAAAAAGTATGAAAGCGGGATTAATAAAATAATTGAGTGCATGTCATAAAAAATATTGGTTCTGTTTTTACTCTTGAATTTGGCATGTTGTTTTCTAGTTTTCATTCTCTCGATTATCAATTTTTCCAAAACCACTAGCGTTTTGTACTAAATATTTGATTTTAATATCCGTGAGCACCATAAAAAATGAATTATGTTGTCTCGTAATTATTTCGTTAACTTTACTTAAAGTCTTAGCTAGTGCTACAATTGCGCGTGAGTTTTAGGGAAATGCAAGTAGAACAGAGGTAAAGATGAAGCGAGTAAGAAAAGCTGTAATTCCTGCTGCAGGATTAGGTACTAGGGTTTTACCTGCCACTAAATCTATGCCCAAAGAAATGCTTCCCATAGTGGATAAACCTGCCATCCAATGCATAGTCGAAGAGGCACTTAATTCGGGAATAGAAGATATTTTGATAATAACCGGGCGTGGAAAGGAAATAATAGAGAATCATTTTGATAAAAGTCCGGAACTTGAAAGTAGGTTAACAAAAGCTAATAAGAGCGAAATGCTAAAAAAGATTTTGAGTATTGTTAATTTACCTAATATTTATTTTTTAAGACAGAAAGAAGCTTTAGGGCTTGGACATGCGATATTGTGTTCCAGGTCTTTTGTAAATAACGAACCTTTTGCTGTTTTATACGCGGATGATGTAGTTTTTTCTGAAGTTCCTGCGTGTAAACAGTTGATAAATGTTTATAATGAATTTGGACTAAGTGTTGTTGGCGTGAAAAAAACTAAAGAAGAAAATATCCAAAAATATAGTTCTCTAAAAGTTGATTTGGTGAGAGAAAATATTTTTCGATGTACAGATATGGTAGAAAAACCGAAGAAAAATGAAATTTTATCTCTTTATTCAATTTTAGGGAGATGTGTACTTAATCCTGATATATTTAATATCCTTGAAGAAACTAAGCCTGGAGCTGGAAATGAAATTCAGTTAACGGATGCTATGAAAGTAATAGCTAGAAAAGACTCTGTGATGGCTGTAGACTTTGTAGGTAAATGTTATGACATGGGAAATAAGCTTGGCATTATGCAAGCTTCTGTTGAAGCGGCACTTACCCATGATGAGATAGGAAAAGATTTCAAAAAATATTTAGAATCTATTTCTGGTGAACTGTTTAAAATTAATTAAAGATCAGGAAAAATAACTATGTTCTCGAAGCTTGAAGATCTAGAAAAAAAATACGAAAAGATTAAAAAACTTTTATGTGATCCAGGAGTCATATCTGATCAGAACAAATATAAAGATGTGATGAAAAATTACAAAAGTTTTGAATCAATAATGGAAAAATACAAAGAATATAAAAAATTAAAAAAAGATGAGACTGAAACACTTGGCCTTATTAAGAATAGCAAGCTTGAAAAAGATTTTGTAGATATGGCAAATGAAGATCTAAAAGAGACTAGAGCAAAAATTGAAAAAACCTCTTTGGATTTAAAAGTTTTACTATTACCTCAAGATGAAAGAGATGATAAAAATGTTGTTATTGAAATTCGTAGTGGAGCTGGTGGCGAAGAAGCTGCTCTTTTTTCTTCTGTGCTTTACAGAATGTATAACATGTACGCCGAGAGTAAAAATTTTAAATCGGAATTAGTATACATAAATGAAACGGGATTAGGAGGTTTTAAGGAAGTGGACTTCATAATTTCAGGCAAAGGTGCGTATTCAAGATTTAAGTATGAAAGCGGTGTCCATAGAGTACAAAGAGTACCGGAAACAGAAACACAAGGCAGAATTCATACTTCTACAGTTACTGTAGCTATTTTACCGGAAGCCGATGATGTTGAAGTTGATGTAAAACAATCAGATTTGCAAATAGATACATTTAGAGCAAGTGGAGCTGGTGGTCAGCATGTAAATAAAACCGAGTCTGCTATTAGAATTACACATGTGCCTACAGGATTAGTTATCGAGTGTCAAGATGAAAGAAGTCAATATAAAAATAAAGAAAAAGCTATGAAAGTCCTTAAATCTCGGCTCTTAGAATTAAAAACAAAGGAGCAGCAAGGTAAAACTGCGCAGGAAAGACGTTTTCAAATTGGTACGGGAGATAGATCGGAACGAATTAGAACTTACAATTATCCTCAGGGTCGTGTTACTGATCACAGAATTAAACTTACACTTTACAAACTTGAATCTATTTTAAACGGAGATCTCGATGAAATTATAGATTCATTAACGACTGCTGAAAAAACACTAAAACTTCAAAGTTAATATAGTCGAGCTTCAAACAGAATCGGAGTTTACACAATGCGAAAAACAAAAATTATATGTACTTTGGGCCCTTCTACAGATAACGAAAACATAATAAGAGATCTGATCTTGTGTGGTATGAATGTTGCTAGAATAAACACTTCTCATGGCGACTTATTAAAACACAAAAAAAGAGTAGATATAATAAAAAAAATCAGAGAAGAATTAAATTTGCCTGTTGCTTTACTGCTCGATACTAGAGGTCCTGAGATAAGGCTAAAAAAAATAGAAAACGAAAGTGTTGTTTTAAAAAACGGTCAAAAATTTGTTCTTACTACTAGAAAAATTTTAGGAAACGAAAAAATATGTAGTGTTACTTTTAAAGATCTTCCAAAAGATGTTAAAAAAAATACCAAGATTTTTTTGAATGACGGACTTTTAGAATTAAAAGTAGAAAAGATTGATCAAACCGATGTAGTTTGTGAAGTTACAAGTGGTGGGGTTTTGTATTCGTCTAAAGGAATAAATATACCCAATGTTCGAGTTTCTCTTCCGTTTTTAAGCTCGGAAGATCTAAAAGATATAGAGTTTGCAGTAAAAGAAGATTTTGATTTTATAGCTGCGTCTTTTACGAGAAACGAAAGAGATATAGAGTTTCTTCGTGAATATCTCAAAGAACATAAAAGTCAGAGTATAAAATTAATAGCCAAAATAGAAAATTTTGAAGGTGTAAAAAATGTCGATAGCATAATAAAAGCAAGTGATGGTGTTATGGTGGGCCGAGGAGATCTTGGTACAGAGTTGCCAATGGAAGATGTACCGATTATTCAAAAGTACCTCATAAAAAAAGCAATAGCTGAACATAAAGACGCTATTGTTGCAACAGAAATGCTTGAGTCTATGATAAAAAACCTTAGACCTACAAGAGCCGAGTGCTCAGATGTTGCCAATGCTATATTTGATGGTGCAAGTGCTGTTATGCTTTCGGGAGAAACTGCTTCAGGTAATTATCCGATTGAAGCTCTTAGCATGATGTCAAAAATCGCTAAGCGTGCAGAAAAAGAAGTAGATTATCAGTTGGGTTTTAATAAAAATACGGATCGTTCATTAAAAATGGGTAAAACATCTGCAACTTCACATGCTGCATGCACTATCTCGCATGATGTTAGAGCAGTAGCTATTATGGCCTTAACGAAAGCTGGAGACTCTTCTCATATGATATCAAGTTTTAAACCAAACGCTACTATAATAGGAGTAACGAATAATAAAAAAGTTTATAGGCAAATGGGGCTTTCATGGGGCGTTTCTCCGATATTAATTAACAATAAAGTTACTGAACAAGAATTTTTTAATGAAGCTTTACAGATTTCTATTTCTAAAAAACTTGTAAAAAAAGGAGATACTATTATTGTTTCAGCGAATACTTCAAGTAAGTTTTTTAAATCAGCTAACATTGTTAAAATACATAAAATTTAGTTTTTAAAAATGAAAGCGAGAGATTAAAACGAATATGTATTTTTTAAAAAATAAAACAACCCCAATAATAATTACTACTTTTATAGTTATATCTGTCAGTTTTCTAATAGTAGGTTTAGCTTTTTTTACAAATTGGGCTATAACAAATAAAACGGAACCTGATTTTAAAAATAAACAGGAAAATAAAGTTCAAACAGAAGGATCAAAACTGGAAACTTACAAAGAAAACAGTACTAAAAATGTTGATGATGATTCTTGGATGCTCATACTAGTCAATGATAAGCATCCTTTGTCACAAATACCCGACATAGAAACAGTAGAAATCGATGGTATACCGATTGATACACGTATAGCTAAGTATGTTAGTCAAATAATAGATGATGCAAATGCAAATGGAGTAAGTCTTGGTGTTTGCTCAGGATTTAGAACTATTCAACATCAAAAAAATCTTTTTGAAAATGAAGTAAAAAAATGGGTAGATCGAGGTTATGGAGAAGATGAGGCTAAAGAAAAAGCAAAAAAAAATGTTGCTATGCCAGGCAGAAGTGAACATAACACGGGTCTTGCTGTAGATTTTTATTCTCATAGCAATGAGTCTGCTAACTTAGAACAGATTTTTGCTACTACTCCAGAAGGA
>JAIRLJ010000031.1 GCA_031259495.1 Oscillospiraceae bacterium
TCTGGTGGAAAAACAACAAACCTTGGGTAATAACACTCAGCATACTGCTACCGTTACTTGCTGCTAGTGGCGTTGGTTGGTGGTACTTTGTTTGGGCTAAAAAGAAGAGGGGGGAAGAAGAGGGGGAAGAGTAGTTTTGCAGGAGATTTAAATAAAATTTTAAATATAAATTTTGGCAAAGAATAGCGACTTTATCTAAATTTTATATAAAATCAAAAAATACTGTGTTTCGAAGATATTTTTTGTTGACATTTACTTTAGAACTAAAGATAATGTTCACTGTGGACGGAGTTTTAAGCAGTTTATCATTTTGTTTTGTTACATAGGTTTGTTTGGGATTTAGGTTTTAGTTTTGTTTATTTTTACTTTGTTTTTACATTTAATTTTTGTGGGTGAGACCTAAAGGAGGTTCTTGAAAGTGCCGGGATTCATGGAGAAGTTAAGAGAGATATGGACTCCACCGGAAGATGAATACGAAGAAGATGAAGGTGGAAAAGGTTCGGAAGAAGTTTATAAGATGAAAAATCATGATACCCGCGAGGATAAGAATTCACAAAACGAAAATAAAGTTTTGAGTATGCATTCTGGGAATAAACTTCAGGTTGTTTTGTTTAAGCCGGAGCATTTTGGTGAAGAAATAAAGGCTGCTGCTGATGAACTTACTAAGATGCATACTGTGGTTTTGAATTTAGAAGATGCGCCCAAGGAAGCCTTCAGAAGGACTTTAGATTTTTTGAGCGGAGTGGCATATGCTAATAGCGGGAAAATAAGTAAGATTGCGACAAAAACTTTTATTATAGCTCCTTATAATGTTGATTTTATGGGCAATGATTTGTTAGATGAACTTGAAAATAACGGTGTGTGTTTTTAAAGCCATTTTTTTAGAATAATGTGATTTAATAAAGGAACAACAAGGAGGTATTGTTGTGTTAAGTTCTGATGGAATTTCTCTTGAAAAATTGAAAAGGTGTATAGGTGGATATAGTGGACAAAGTGTAAGAAATTTTGTAAGAGATGTTAAGTTGAGTTGTCAGAATCTAGAAAAAGAAAACAAAAGACTTTTTGACGAACTCAGTGAACTTGAAAAGAAGCTTTCAGTATACAAACAAAATGAAAATCTTATAAAAACTGCATTAGTTAATGCTCAAAAAAGTGCAGATATGTCGATTCGAGAGGCAAAAAGAAGTGCGGAAGTTATTTTGGAAGAAGCTCAAAGAAAATCTGATGATATTTTGTATAGGGCTAAAGCTAATACAAGGAAACAAGAAAAAATTTTTAAAGAATTAAAAAATGAGACTTCTAATTTTCGCTCTCGTCTTCTTGATGCTTATAAGAATCATATAAAATTAATTGGGGCTATACCTTCTGAGACAGATGACAAAATTGTTGTAGCTGTAACCAGAGATAATGTCTTGCATGAGCAGGTTTCTGATGAGAAAGAAAAAGAAACATCTCGTCGTATAGTCAGAATTGTTGAAAAAAAATCTGATGAAACTTCAAGAGTTAAGCCCATTGTACAAGTTAAAGATATTCGAATAAGTAGAGTGCAAGATCAGGAAAAAAAGTGCTTAGAAGAAGAAAAAATAAAGCAAAAAGACGCAGAGCTAAAGGATGTAGAAAAAGTAAAAATTAAAAAAGAGGAAATTGATAAAAAAAGTGAAGTTGAAAAGTTTTCTAAACAGAGGAGATCCAGGGGTTTTGTTGGTAAAAAATATAAAATAAAATCATTGGATAAGTTTTCTAACTTAAAGTTTGGGGATGCGTATGAAGCTTTGAATTCGTGATTTGTTATAGCTGCGTTTGTTAAATTAGGAAACGGTGTGGATTGTTCGAGACTTATAATGAGACCTTAAATTTGCCTAGTACGGGCTTTACTATGAAGGCAAATCTAAAAAAAATTGAGCCGAAGATTTTAGAGACTTGGGAAAAGAATGATGTTTACAGTAGGCTTATGCAAAAAAACGAAGGTAAGCCACTTTTTATTTTGCATGACGGTCCTCCTTATGCAAATGGGAATATTCATCTCGGCACAGTTTTAAATAAAATCCTCAAAGATTTTATAGTTAGATATAAAAATATTGCGGGATTTAAGGCTCCTTTCACGCCGGGTTGGGATGCTCACGGCCTACCTATAGAGCTTAAAGCTCGGCGTAATATACAAGAAGATAGTCCTAGGAAACTTTCTTCAGTTGGCCTCAGAAAAACATGTGAAAATTTCGCTCTTGAACAAATCGAAAATCAAAAAAATCAATTTAAGCGCGTGGGTATTCTTGGAGACTGGAATCATCCGTATATTACTCTTCAAAAAGAATATGAGGCTACGCAAATAGAAGTTTTTTCGGGTATGGTGTTTAAGGGCTATATTTATAGAGGACTAAGGCCAGTTCATTGGTGTACTGAATGTAAAACCGCTCTTGCTGAAGCTGAAATAGAATATAAGAACAGTTCTTGTTATTCTATATTTGTAAAGTTTTTAATAAAAGAAGATTTTTCAAGAATAAAAAAAATGGGAGCAGATTTAAGTAGGACTTATTTTATTATATGGACAACTACTACGTGGACTTTGCCAGGCAATGTTGCTGTTAGTGTATCTAATGTTGATTACGCTTTAGTGAAAGTTAAAGATGAGTTTTACATAATAGCCAAAGATCTTTATAAGACTTGTCTCGAATCAATAGGAATTAATGAATATGAGTTGTTTGGCACAATTAATGGAAAACAGCTTGAATATATGACAGTGCATCATCCACTTTTTGATAAAGAATCTTTGGTTGTTATGTCTTCATATATAACTTTAGATGTGGGTACCGGTTGTGTTCATACGGCTCCTGGACATGGAATGGAAGATTTTTTAGTTTGTAAAAATTATAAAGATTTGAAAATTCTAGTTCCTGTGGACAGTAACGGGAATTTAACATCGGAAGCTGGCGAATTTGAGGGTTTTTTTGTAAAAGGTTATGAGAATACAGAGCTTGATGCTGGAAGAGTTATTGCAGCTTCGCTTAAGAGAAAAAATCTCATTTTAGCTACGAAAAAAATTCGTCATAAATATCCTCATTGTTGGAGATGCAAAGAGCAGGTAATATTTAGAGCTACCGAACAATGGTTTTGTTCTGTGGAAAAATTTAGAGATTTAGTTGTTAAAGAAGCAAAGAAGGTGAAATTTACTCCAACATGGGGCAAAGATAGAATAATATCTATGATTAAGGATCGCAAAGACTGGTGTATTTCAAGACAGAGAAAATGGGGTGTTCCAATTCCGGTTTTTTATTGCAAAAATTGCAAAGAACCGTTCGTTAGTCAAGAAATTATGGATATTATTGCTCAAATGTTTAGGAAATTTGGTTCAAATTCCTGGTTTGAAACAGATACAAGTGAAATTTTGAAAGATAAAGGTTTTAAATGTTCAAAATGTTTACATAAAGAGTTTATAAAAGAGACAGATGTAATGGACGTTTGGTTTGATTCTGGTACTTCACATGCTTCGGTTTGCAAAAAAAGAAAAGAACTTAGCTGGCCGGCGGATCTTTATTTGGAGGGTCTTGATCAGTATAGGGGTTGGTTTCAATCTTCACTGTTAACTTCCGTGGCAGTATTTAATAAGTCTCCATATAAACATGTGGTTGCACATGGTTGGGTTGTAGATGGGAAGGGTGAGAAAATGTCAAAATCCTTAGGGAACGGAATGAATCCGGAAGAGATAATAAATCTTTATGGTGCTGATATTTTACGTTTATGGGTGGCGTCTTCTGACTATCAAGCAGATGTTAGAATTTCGGACAAAATTTTAAAACAGCTCACCGAAAGCTACAGAAAAATAAGAAATACAATAAGATTTATGCTTGGAAATCTTTATGATTTTGATCCCGATAAGGACAAAATAAATTTAAAAGAGTTAGAATCTATAGATAAATTCATTATTGCAAAATTTAATCTTGTTTTAAAAGAGGTACACAAAGGGTATGAAAATTATGAGTTTCATCGGGTATATCACGCCGTTTATAATTTTTGCGTAGTTGATATGTCAAATTTTTATTTGGATATTATGAAAGATAGGCTGTATGTCGAGCTTGCGTTTAGCAAAACGAGACGTGCTGCTCAAACTGTTATGTATGTGATATTAAATTCGCTTGTTTTTGCGCTTTCTCCGATTATACCGTACACTTCCGACGAAGTTTTTGGATTCATGCCGCACTCATCAAATATAAATACTAAAAATATAATATTTAATGATATACCAGTTGAAATTATTGTAGACTTTTCCGAAAATCTGTTTGATTATTGGAATAAAATTCAAGAGATACAGAAAAAAATTCGCAAAGTTCTCGAAATTAAGAGAAAAGCAAAAGAGATAGGTTCTTCCTTAGAAGCAAAGATTATTTTAAAATGCAGCGGTGAACTCTATGGTTTTTTAGCAAATGCTAAAGATGATTTAAGGACCGCTCTTATAGTTTCTTATGTTGAAATTGTTAATTCATCGTTTTCAGGTGCTGAATTAACTATTGAAGTTGAACATGCAGATGGACGTAAGTGCGCGCGTTGTTGGAATTACAGTAAAACTGTTGGAAATAATGCGAAAAATGGAGATATTTGTAAAAGATGTGTCGATATTTTATCTAATTTTTCTCGAAGAACTGTTAATAATAAAACTGTAAGTTAGATTTGTTTTTTTAAAAGAGAGATGATTATATTTTGGGAAAATTTTTGATAGATGGCAGAAAGAAATTAAAGGGAAAAATTTCTGTTTCGGGAGCTAAAAATGCGGCTCTTTCTATAATACCGGCAGCTATTCTTAGCGAGGAACCTTCGATTATAACAAATGTTCCAGATATAAGTGATGTTAGATTTATTTCTGAAATTCTTACTCAGATGAACGTTAGAATTCGAAAAATAGGAGATGATACTCTTGAAATTGATCCAAAAAATATTAAACAAAAACCTGCAACTTACGATCTTGTTAGACGTATAAGAGCTTCTTATTATCTGTTAGGTGCAATGTTGGGCAAATTTTCTAACGCTTCAGTACCTCTTCCAGGAGGGTGTAATTTTGGGGTAAGACCCATAGATCAACACATAAAGGGTTTTACTCGCTTGGGCGCTAGTTGCAAAATGAATGGTGGCATGATAAGCATAAAAGCTAAAAAAATAGTTGGAAATAGTGTTTATTTAGATATAGCATCTGTAGGTGCCACTATAAATGTTGTGTTAGCTGCTGTGAAGGCTGAAGGCTTGACTGTAATAGAGAATGCTGCAAAAGAACCACACGTCGTAGATCTTGCAAATTTTTTAAACAGCATGGGAGCTGATGTACGTGGTGCGGGGACTGACATGATAAAAATTTATGGAGTAAAAAAATTAAAAGGTACTAGTTATTCCATAGTGCCAGATCAAATAGAAACGGGAACTTATATGATTGCAGCGGCTGTGACTGGTGGGGATGTTACTATAGAAAATATTATTCCGAAACACTTAGAAGCAATTAAATCAAAACTGGAAGAAATTGGTGTAAAAGTTACTGAAAAAGAAAGTTCTATTAGAGTTGTGAGGAAATCTCAACTTAATAGATGCAATATAAAAACTATGCCTCATCCTGGTTTCCCAACAGATATGCAACCACAAATTTCAGCTCTTTTAGCTTTGGCAAAAGGTACTAGCATAATTAGTGAGGGAGTTTGGGATAATCGCTTTAGGTATACAGAGGAACTCAAAAGAATGGGTGCTAATATTTCTGTAGACGGGAAAATTGCGGTTATAGAAGGTGTAAATTCTTTAACAGGAACAACTGTTAAAGCTACAGATCTTAGGGCTGGGGCTGCCCTTGTTATTGCCGCGTTGGCTGCACAGGGCAAGACTACTATAGAGAATACAGGCCATATAGAGAGAGGGTATAGTAAAATTTGTAAAAAGCTCAGTGATCTTGGAGCCAATATTGTCAAAATAGATGGAGAAGAGCCGGTTTTACATTTGCAAAAAGCTTTGTAAAGGTTTGTGATTTATGCTAGCATTCTGAAAGGTTTGCCTTTTAGAAAAATAGATTTTCGAAAATAGGAAATTTGCTTAGATTGTTAGTTTTACAATAAATTGAGGTGGATTGTTTGATGCAAAAAGAGGACAAAATAAAATTAATTAAGACTTATCAAAAAAATGTTAATGATACTGGTTCCGTAGAAGTTCAAGTTGCTATTTTGACGCAGAGAATTAATTTGTTGACTGAACATTTAAAAATTAATAAAAAAGATTTTCATTCTCGCTATGGGCTTTTAAAAATGGTTGGGAAAAGGAGAAGGTTTTTGAATTACATAAAAAAGAAAGATTTGAATTTTTATCGTTCGTTAATTTCAAAACTTGGAGTAAGAAGATAGTTTTTATGTGAGAAAATAAATTTTTAAAAATAAAATTTATTTGTAGTTGTTTACTAGGATGTTTTGGGTGTTAAAGGTTTGTTTGGTCAATATTTAAACGTCTTAAATTTTAAGCTTGAGACATAAAATGAAATTTTTAAGTATAGGTTGATTGGGGATCGTAGAGAATTAGTGTTTGAAAAAGAAAAAAAGTTTACTATGACTTTGTCTGGCAAACCTCTGATAATAGAGACAGGGGTTGTGGCTCAACTGGCGAGTGGTTCTTGTTTTGTCAGATACGGGGATACTGTAGTTAGCGTGGCGGTTACCGCGTCTAGTAAACAAAGAGAAGGAATAGATTTTCTTCCTCTTTCTGTTGATTATGAAGAGAAACTTTACGCTGTTGGAAAAATTCCCGGGTCTTTTACAAAAAGAGAAGGTAGGCCTAGTGAAAAGGCCATAATTACTTCGAGACTTATAGATAGGCCAATAAGGCCAATGTTTCCAAAAAACTTAAGAAACGATGTTTCAGTAGTTTGTACTGTACTGTCTGTTGATCCGGATTGTACTCCAAAAATTGCTGCAATAATTGGTGCTTCATGCGCACTGAGTATTTCGGACATACCTTGGAATGGTCCGATATCCGGAGTAGATATTGGTTTTGTTGATGGTAAATTTGTTTTGAATCCAAACAACGAACAAAGGCAGAACGCAAGCATGTCTGTGACTGTTGCATCAAGTAAAGAATTAATAACTATGATTGAAGCAAATGCTAACGAAGTTTCAAATGAAGTTATGTTGGAAGCTTTGATGCTTGGACACAAAACAAACAAAGAAGTGATAAAATTCATAGAAAATATACGAAGCCAAATAGGCAAGAAAAAATTTTCTTTTGAGTTTAAAAAATTAGACAATAATATGTTTGAACTTGTTAGAGAGTTTTCTGAAGAACGTGTAGAAAAAATACTGTTAAATACCAAAAAAAAGGAAGATCAGACCAGTCAAATTTTAAAAGTTCGCGAAAAAAATTTAGAACATTTTTCAAAAGAATTTCCTGAAAAAGAAGAAGAACTTGATAGATGTTTTTATGAAATTCAAAAATCCATAATTCGAAAAAATTTACTTGAAAAAAACGAACGAATAGACGGAAGAAAGCTTGATGAAATTAGACCACTCGCTGCAAAAGTTTCATTACTTCCAAGGGTTCATGGTTCTGCGCTTTTTATTAGAGGGGAGACCCAAGTTTTAACTACAGTAACGCTTGGTTCGGTTAGTAATCAACAGTTGCTTGATGGTATTGATGAGGAGGAAGCTAAACGGTATATTCATCATTATAATTTTCCTTCTTATTCTGTTGGCGAGACAAGACCGTCAAGGGGACCTGGTAGAAGAGAAATAGGACATGGCGCACTAGCTGAACGTGCTTTGTTGCCAGTTTTACCGAGTACAGAAAAATTTCCATACGCCATACGTTTAGTTTCTGAAGTTCTTTCTTCTAACGGTTCGACTTCACAAGGTTCTGTATGTGGATCGACTTTAGCACTAATGGATGCAGGTGTACCAATAAAGGCACCTGTAGCTGGGATTTCATGTGGACTCATCAAGGAAGGCAAAAAATTTGTTACTATGGTGGACATACAGGGTGAAGAAGATTTTTTTGGTGATATGGATTTCAAAGTTGCTGGTACTCATAAAGGCATAACTGCTATACAGGTTGATACAAAAATAGAGGGTTTGACCACTGAAATTGTAAAAGAGGCGCTAGAAAAAACCTATAAAGCGCGTGTTTATATTTTAGATGAGCTAATGTTAAAAATTATTAAAAAACCTAGAATAGAACTTTCTAAGTATGTTCCTTGTGTTTTTCTAACAAAAATTCCTAAGGAAAAAATAGGTGAAATAATAGGTGCTGGTGGTAAAGTAGTTCAAAAACTTACTGCAGATTTTGATGTTCAGATTAGCGTTGAACAAAGTGGCACTATTTTTGTTTCTTCTAAAGATAAGAAAAATTGTATTAAGGCTGTAGATGCAATAAATCTGATTGCTCGAGAAATTAAAATTGGAGAAATTTATAAGGCTAGAGTTGTTAATATTACTGAATTTGGCGCATTTGTTGAACTTGCTCCTTCAAAGGAGGCACTTTGTCATATTTCTCAGCTCGATATTAATAGGACTCAAAGAGTCGGAGATGTGATTTCTTTAGGTGATGAAATTGAAGTTAAAGTAAAAAAAATAGACAATAAGGGCAGAATAGATGTTTCAAGGAAAGATGTGTTACTGGAAAAAATACAAAATAGCACTAATTAGTTCGTTAGTTTTTTGTTTTTTCGTTACTGTATTTTTTTCTTCTTGCGATTTTAATCTAGAAGAAGAAATCGACACTCAGGATTTTAGTGTTACGGTTGCCAATAAAGATTACGATTTTTATATATTTAATATTTTCAAAAACGAACAGGAAGATTTTGAGAATCTATTAAAAGAATATGAATCGGAAACTGGCGTAAAAATAAAAAGTTTTCCGTGTTCTTCTTCAACGCGTGATTATGTTAACGCGCTACGAACTCAACTAAATTCGGAAAATAAACCAGCTATATTTTTTGTAAGAAATAATTTTGAATTTTTGCCTTTACAAAAAGAAGATCAACTTTTAGATTTCGCATCTTATGATCAAGATTCGAAGGTAATTCAAGATTTTTTTCAAAAGTTTGAAAACAGCTTAAAATTAACAAATGATAATTCAGCGAACTACGGAATTCCTGTGGGTGTAGATTTTTCTGGATATTTGGTCAATACAACAGTTTTAGAAAGCTTGTTTAATGGGCAAAACGTAGAGGATTTTATTGATAATTTTAAAAAATCTTCTTTTGAAGAGTTTGAAAATTTTGTTATAAATTTAAGTTCTTACATAAAAGTTCCTGAAAATATGCAAGTTTCTTTGAATAAAAAAACATATAATCTTCCAGAAAAAAAAAATGGCAAGCTCTCTAATTTAATAGGAGTTTTTTTATTAGATAGTCAGCGAAATGACGCCATAGATACGGTTGCTTCTGTTTGTTATAATTCTCCAGTTGAAGTTTTTAAAAGTGATTTAAAAGAACTTAAAAACGCTCTTATTTCATATGTAAAAACACTTAGCTTGGAAATCAGACATGCTTATGCTGCGAAACAATCATCAAGCTTTACCGATAAAATAAATAGAGATTTTATTTTAAAAGAATTTTTAGAAAATAAGTCTCTTTTTTTAAAAGGAACAAGCGAAGATATAAAGTTTCTTAAGAAAATTTCCGAGCAAGAAAGCAAAAATATTAGAATACTGCCAATAAAAGCTCCTATTGCTGTAGACGACATAAAGATTTCTGAATTTACACCAGCAAAATTTAATTCTAATTTGAAGGCTTACGTTTCTTTTTATTATTGTGTAAATTCGAAGGTTTCTAAGAAAGAACAGAAGCTTGCTGTGGAATTTTTACATTGGCTTTGTGTTTCTGATATCGGAAAAAAGTTTACGGTTAAAAAATTAGGTAAATCTTATTTTGAGCCAAACGGTGTTCTGAAATTAGAGGATTTTCCACTGCTAAAAAGTTATAAAAGTCCTGAAAATGTGCTTTACACGACAAATTTAGAATCATCGGAGGTTTTCGTGGATAATGTCCGCACTTCCGAAATTAATACTTACCTTAAAAAAGAGAATTTGACTAAAGAAGATTTTGAACAAATATCCAATATTTGGATAAATTGTTTTAAAAATTCTAAAAAATAATTTTTTTTGTTTAATAGAAATGTAGATTTATCTTTGCAAACTTGATTGCAAAGATATTTTATTAATTTAACAAAATAAAAAAATCTTTAATCTATTTTTCACGGTCCACGTTCATTATATATTTTACATGCCTCTTCTGCTCGTATAATTCTACGACTCATAAGATCTCTTATATAACCAACCCCAACCCCATATATGTCACCTGGCTTAAGCGGTTTTTTAAGTTCAAATTATAGACTATCTTGTAAAGAATAATAGTAAATATTTTTTGTTAAATTACAGCATGATATTAATATATCGGTAGACTATCTATAGAAAATTAGAGTGCCATAATATTAAAAAAAGCTGCGACTTACTTCGAAGTACACACCGACTCAACTAAACCTTTAGACTTCCTGAAGAAATAAATTTTGAGCTCAAAATTATAAACCCGGCTGTCAAATTGGATCTAAAACCAATTCTTTTTCTTTTCTTTTTTCCTCTAGACTAACTTTTTTCTCTATCTTCCCCCTCTTCTTCCCCTCTCTTCTTTTTAGCCCAAACAAAGTACCACCAACCAACGCCACTGGCAGCAAGTAACGGTAGCAGTATGCTGAGTGTTATTACCCAAGGTTTGTTGT
>JAIRLJ010000034.1 GCA_031259495.1 Oscillospiraceae bacterium
TCTGGTGGAAAAACAACAAACCTTGGGTAATAACACTCAGCATACTGCTACCGTTACTTGCTGCTAGTGGCGTTGGTTGGTGGTACTTTGTTTGGGCTAAAAAGAAGAGGGGGGAAGAAAAAGGGAGAGAAGGATAATTTTATAATTTCTATTTTTAATTTTACTCTTTAAGAACATTGACTCTTTTGCAAATTTTAAGATAACATGCCCGATAGAGGTGATATCGTGAAAAAGGATATTAAAAAACACAAAATTAGCAAAATGTTAATGCTGATGTTTATGAGTGGGGCATGGTTTTTTCTTTTTTTGCTAGTTGTTGGAAATACAACTATAAATTTAAATGTTGTTGCTAATCTTGGTATTAGTATACAGCAAGCCGAAACGCTTATAAAAGCCATAGAAATTGGAGATTGGGTGCTTACCATCGGTTCATTAGCGGCAGCAGTTGGCACGGGAGGTCTTGCAGTAAGTGGATTAGTAGTTAAAGAAGTTGTAAAAGCCAATATCAAAAAGCTTGGTAGAAGGGGAGCTCTTATGTGGTAAAGAAGTGAGTTTAGCGTAAAAATGTATAAACTAATTTTTAAATTTGCTATCAATAACAATATTTATAATAAGAGCGTTTTTTACGATAAAATTTTGCGAAAAATAGGTTTAGATGTAACTAAAAAGCAGTTTTATGTTTTTAGGACAGCTGTTAGTTTTTTAAGCAATTTATTTGTTGCTGTTGCAGTGATTAGCTTGTTGAAAGTTTTTTGGGGTTTTCACAAGACGGGTTTTATTTTTTTTGTATTTTATGCAACAAAGGGTGTATTTGAGGGTCTTGTTGATTATAAAGAAATTTTTATTCCATCTTTTGAGAAGTGGTACAATCTTGCTCCGACAAACGATAAAAAACTTTTTTTTACTTTAATTAGTGCAAAATTAACTAATAATTTTATTTTTAGTAGTGATATATTGATAGTACCTGTTTGTTCGCTAATCTTATATCCCTTTGTACCATCGGTTTTGTTGACACTTGTTATTATCGTTAGTTATTTATCTTTTTTTATAGTTACCGCTAAGATTACTTCGAGTGTTGAGTATAGAGAATTATCTGATATTAATATTTTTTATTTTTTCAAGTATATTTTACTTTCTTCTACTAGTTTGTTTTTAGGATTAAAAGGTGGGGAGTTTTTTTATTTTGTCTTCAAAAAAAAAATAAGCTTATTTAGAGCAATAACTGAAAATCTCGTAGAAATCTTTAATGTTTTAGAAAAAAATTTTTTAGTAGTTTGTTTTTTTAGTTTAATTTTTTTAAATCTGATTCTTGTTTTTGTTTTTTTCGCCAAAGATGTTTTCATTGTTAAAAACAAGAATAAAAATCTTCCAGAAAAAGGCTTGGTTTTTAATTATATAAAATTTATTTTTAGAAATCGGAAAAATTATTTAGAAGAACATTTGGTTAAAATGTTATATCTGAACTTTAAATATTTGGTACCAAAATTCTTTGAAATATTTTTAATTAATTTCAGTACATTTTTTTATTTGGGTGTAACTTTTTCTCTGATGTTTTTAGTGAAAGCTGAGTTTCTTAGAATACAGATTTTAATTGCTTTTACTTTAATTTGTATATTAGATTCATTTTTAGCTCCAAGTGCAGTGCTAGCAAGTTATTTTGTGTTAACGAACAATAAAAATGAGCTTTATTTTTTAAAAGTTTATTTTAATAACGTTTCGATTCTTGAGTATAAAAAAAGACTTTTAAGGAAAATTGCGCTCGTTCCGTCTAGTATTATTTTGTTAATTGATTTTTCTTTAATCGTTCACTTTAATATGAAGATTTTATTTTTTGTGCCAATTATTTTTACAGGCTTAGTCGGATTTTTTTTATCTTCAAAAATTTACACATGCCTGTTAAATTCTAGTGTTAATTTTAAAAAACTCAAAGAAAATACAGAGTCTGATAGTCTGGATTTTGTATTGAAAACACAAAAATCGGCAAGAATCGTGCTAATCTTAATGCCTTGTGTTGTGACTTTTTTGTTTTGCGAAAAATGTAAAAACTTACAAAACTTAGGAGTTTATTTGGAGCTATTTTTGATTTTTTTATCAGGAATGGCAATTAATAAAATTTGTGCTAACGTAGAGAAAAAAGGATTAAAAAGTTTGTATGAAAAGATTAATTAGGAAATATTTCAAGCTTGAACAAACGCAGAAAAATATAAGTTTGATCATTTTATGTGTATATTTTTTGGGGATATTTTACGGTTTAATTCAAGGTCGTAATTCAAAGATTTTACAAAATAAAGTTTCAAAAAGTTTATCTCCAAGTAAAATTTTTGATAATAATCTTTCAGTGTTTTTAAATATATTAATTTTGGGTGGCTTTACTGGAGGAATTTATTCACTAGTAGTCATTTTCATAAATGGTATGATAGTTGGGCAAGCTTTCGCTTTTTTACATATCAAAAATAGACTTTATCAGATTTTTACGGCATTTTTGCCTCATACATTCTTTGAAATATCTGGATTCTCTGCATTTTGTTTTTGTAGCTTTTTGCCTATCTGCTTGCTTTTACAATTTTTAAAAAATAACGAAAAAATTTCATTTAAAATAATTTTTAAAAGTTTGAGTTTATTATTTTTTGGAGTGACAATGTTGCTTTTGGCAGCACTGATAGAGGGAGGTGTTAGCAGAATTTTGTAGACGTATCGAATGATAAATTAGTAAATTTGTAACAAATAAGAGAAAGCATTTTTATTTAGGTATTTAAAAACAAGGAAGAGAGTGTTTTTTTAGTGTGGAAAAATTGAAAAAAATGTTTAATTGTAAAAAAAATTATTTTTTTATGGCATGTTCTTTACTTTACTTGCTACTTTCATACTATCAAAAACTTTTCTTGTTTCTTTAAATCTTTTGGAAGCAAAATTTAGTGATAAATTTTTTTTAATTACAGTTGGAATTTGTGCTATTGCGCTTACTTTTTCGTGCCTATTTATAAGCCTTTTTTATAGCGCGTTTACTGCTATAATCATAATTTTAGTTGATAATGAATTTGATTTTAAATATTTTTATTTTGCTAATTTTTTACTTTTAACAGCAGTTTTATTGGTTAATTCGGTTTTTTGGTACATAACTAGCACAGTTTTAAATTCAAGAATTATGTGTTTTGCTCCAATTTTTTATTTTCCATTTTTATTGGTCTATTACAAAAAAATAATCGAGGTGTCTCAAGTTAATAAATTAGCTGCTAAAATAATTTGCTTTCTTTTTGTTGATATATCGTGTATTTTTTCATTCTATAATTTTGTGAGGTAGCCCTGTGAAACTTGAAGTTAAAAATCTCAGCTTTTTTTACAAGGAAAGCGATTTAGTTTTACAAAATGTCAATTTAGAAGCAAAAAAAACGACATAATTTCTGTAGAAGGAGCTAATGGATCTGGCAAAACAACTTTTTTAAAACTTCTAACTGGGATTTTAACACCAAAAATTGGTACTATTGCTTTTAACAACAATAATCCTAAAACAAAAATTTACAAGGATTATATGGCTTACTTTCCAACAGAACCTTATGTTTTTGGTATGCTAACTGGTTTCGAACATTCGTTTTTATGTACAGAAATGTGGAATATGAAACAAGAAGAAAAAACAAACTATATGAAAAGTTTTAAAAGTCTTTGTGAAAAATTACAAATGACTGAATATTTAGATAAGAAAGTAATTAATTATTCGCAGGGAATGAAATATAAAATCTATTTAATTAGCATGTTAGCTCGAAATCCTACTTTAATATTTTTGGACGAACCTTTTACATCTATGGACCGATTTTCACAAGATTTTATGATCGACTATATTAAAAAAAATTCAAGTAAAACAATAACAATTTTTTCAAGTCATCAATATGATTTAGTTATTAAACTTTCTAATAAAAAATATATTATAAAAAATAAAACGTTGATTTTATCAAAAAATGTTGTTTCTTATGAAAATGAGTTTTTACACACAAGAAATTATGTCTAAAAAAAGTGTATTCAATTTTTCTGGTGCGAAATCACCTCAAGTTTTGAGTAATTGATACCACACCTATTTAAAAAACATAGATTATATATTTCGAATTTTTTTATAGATCCGGCATCCAAAGGGCGTTATTGATTCGATTATTTTCTCTTTATCTTCTCATCAGTTTTAATATCTCCAATTCGTTTTTAATATTCTCTAATTCTTCTTCTTTTTTGTTAATTTCTAGTGTTAATACATTAGTTTCACAATCATATAATTTTCTTATTTGTTCTATTCGTAATTTTTGTTGTTGTCTAAGTGCTCTTATTGTCTGTACCAAATTCATATTTTCTGGCCTTGAATCTGCTGGTTAGCCAATTGTAAATTTCTTTCTAATCCTGCCACCTTTTTTCGATAATCATGTAAAGATTTATTAGTTTTCAAGAGTTTTCTGCTATTCCTAAGAAAACTGTAAATTGTTCCGAGATCGGGAATCTCTGGAAGACTAGACACGATTGTGCGTGTAACTTTGTAATTTTCGTCCGTTCCCAGTGTTAAGTCGGTGTGTACTTCGAAATAAGTCGCAGTTTTTTTTAATATTATGGCACTATAATTTTTTATAGATAGTCTGCCGATATATTAATATCATGCTGTAATTTAACAAAAAATATTTAGTATTATTTTTTAAGATAGTCTACAATTTGAACTCAAAAAACCGCTTAAGCCGGGTGGTGTATATGGATTTGAGGGGGTTTAGAGTTTGAAAATTCAGTTATAAAAATAGGAGAACAGCCTAGATATTAATTAACAATAAATATCTTAGCTAAAAGTTTGAGATTGCGGCTCAACCGGTCGCAACTACTATTGTATTTTGGGTTTTTGCTTTAAATCAGACTTTTGTTGATGGTTAATACTATCTACTAAACCCATTAAATAATAATATCCCTGTTAATAACAGTTTGAATGCTTAAGATATGAAAATAAATCCTGTATTTTTTTGTTATTATTCTTATATTTACCGTATTTTTCTTACTTACCAAAAATGTTTTTAAGTTTTTAAATACAAAATAAAGATTTTTAAAAAAATCTTAATGCATGAACAGGCTTCATTTTAGAAGCTTTGTATGCTGGGTAAATTCCAAATATTAGACCAGTTGTCAGTGAAAATAATAAGCCCAGCAGGATAATATCAAAATTTATTGTAAAAGCAAAACCAAAAATTTTAGATCCTACAAAAAATATTGTATTTCCTAATAAAATTCCCATGATACTTCCCAAAAAAGTAATTGCAATGGCTTCGAACAAAAATTCTAACATTATTGAAGAACAACTAGCGCCTATAGATTTTTTTATCCCTATTTCTCGCGTACGCTCGCCAACAGAAACTAACATTATTACCATGATGCTTAAACTAGATACCAAAAGAGAAACTCCGCCTATAGTTGACAACACGGTTGTAATCGTATCAAAAAGCTTTATCAAACTGCTTCTTTGTTTTGAAATATCACTAGAAATATATTTATCATAAATGGGACAATTTATTTTTAGAGAATCAGTAATTTTTTTGCCTACTTCTTCTAGTGAAAGTTTCATTTTTGGTTTAACTTTCACAGCTACTTGATCAAATTTATTAGTTTTTGACTGAGATTGAATGCTAGAGTATGGTACGTATATAACATCTGGAATATAGTTGCCAAAAATATTGCTCAGAAGTCCTCCTCCGGGTTTTACTATACCTATAACTTCAAATTTTCCAGAAATATCTCCGAAGGAAAGAAAAATCTCTTTGCCTAAGATATTGTCTCTTGAATAAAATTTTTGACAAAATTTTTGATCAACCATACACACATTGTTTTTTTGCGCTATGTCTCTTCTATTAATAGGTCGGCCATAAACATTTTTAAGAGAAATTATTTTGTTAGCATTTTCTCCTATTCCAAAAGCTATACCATTAACTTGCAGATTTCTTAAAGAAATATCTACAGATCTAGTCATAAACTCCATAGCTTCGTCAACATATTCTATTTTTTTTATAACTTCCAAATGTTCGTTTGAAAGTTGTTTTTTTTCCATTTCTGAAAGTTTTACACTAGAACTAATTGTTATTCCTCCCAGACCTAGACTATCTAATTCATCGTTGACTGTATCAGATCCACATTTTGCTATATTACCGATCATAACAACAGAAGCTATTCCTACAGCGACACCTAAAGATGTGAGAAAACTTCGTAGTTTTTTTCTTGTTATATTTCTTATTGAACACAATAATATATCAAACATTTTTTATTACCTTCTAGGAATTACCGCTTTTTATAGATCTAATTTTTACAAGAGAGCCTTGATTGACATTATTTGGGTTTTCTATTACGTAGTCTCCGTTTTTGATTCCGGATAATATTTCAAAGCCCTCAGGAAATTCTTTTCCTGTTTTTATGTAAACTTTAATGATCTTCCCGTTTTCGTATTTAAAAACAAATTCTCTACCATCGTCGTCCGTTTTAACAGATTTGTATGGAACAAATAAAATATTTGGATTTTCAGAAATAGTAATTCTACATTTTGCAGTAAATCCCAGCCTTATACTCTCGTCTGGATCTTCTATTTCAACAATTGTGTTAACACAAGCATCTGAATTTCCATTTTCCGAATTTCCCTCTGCTTTTCTAGATATTTGCTTAATATTTCCAAAATATACTTCTTTTTTAAAGCCAGCGCCAGTTATTGTAACAGGCTGGCCTTCTTTTATGTTTGGGATTTGTGATTCATTTATTTTCAATCTAATTTGTATAGTCGAGGTATCGGCTATTGTTCCCAAAGGTCTGTTTTCTAAAACTCTATCACCTTCTCTAACATCAACAGAATACAAAACACCTGAAGTTGGTGATACTATGTCCGTTACTTGGTTTTTTTCAGAGTTTACAGAATTATTCTGTGTCTTTTTTTCAGAGTTTTTTATTGCCTTTGAATACTCTTCACATAACGCCTGTGCTTCAGCAACACTCATGTTTGAAAAATCTTTTGCCGTTGTGAAAGCTGGCAATTTTTTTGGATCAATTCCTAAATCAATATCTTGTTTGTAAACTTTAAAAATAAGTTGTCCTTCTTCTACAGTCTCACCTTCTTGTGCTACAATTTCTTTAATCATAACACACGGAGCTCCTCCAAAAACGTTACAAGTTTTGCTAAATTCAACTTTACCAGAGCAAATGATATCTTCATCCAGGGAAGTAGAACACATATTTATAACATCTGTTTCTACAATAGAAGAATCAACACATTTACCAGCTAAAAATATCAAACCGCTTAGCACTAATGTAAAAAATAAAAGTTTAAAAATTTGCATAGTAAAAGCTGACTTCCTTAAATATAATCTTTGTTTTCAAACAAGAATTATTATCTCAAAAAGTTGAGAACTTAATTACAAAAAAACTAACCCCCAAAAATGAGGATTAGCGCATATTATCTATGAAACCGCACCGTATAGTGTAAATAATTTGCCTACCAAAAAAAAGATTAGGATTCACCAAATATTTATTATGTTCCTTTTTAAAAAGGTCAATGTTAAAAACAAAAACCAGGCATACAATCTAAATACTTGAGATAAATCCAACAACAAAAACCGTAGGATTATTAACACAACATGCAAATCTAATAGAAAAAGAATATGCATAGTTATTATGTATATTTATTACTCAATATATTCAAACATTTTAAACAAAATCTTCATCTTGAGCTATTTCGTTGTAAAGTTTTTTAAATCTTTTGTCGAAAATTTTGCCTATTTTACTCAGAAGCTTCCTATCAAAAACCTCTGTTAACTTTTCTTCTCCATCCTCAAAAATAGGCTTAAATACATAATAAGAATAAAAATCATTTTCATCGTAATCATCCGAAAGCAATTCTTTTTGACAAACAGGAAGCAAAGCATAAAATTTTCCATCTTCAGTAGTTTCTATGATATCCAAGATCTCAAAATCATGTTCTTTGCCTTCTTCGTCTATTAGAGTTATAGCATAGTACTTATCAGTGGCGTTATTTTCGTTAGTCAAATTAACACATCCTATTAAATAGTTTTCTATCAAACTCTTCTAGGGCTGATTCTACAATACCTCAAATTTTGGTTCAAGTTGTCGAATTGCCTAAAATTTTTAAAAATGATAAGGTACATAAGAGTTGCTTTTGCAAAGGAGAAAATTGTGAAAGTTATATTAGATGCGTTTGGCGGAGACAGTGCTCCGTTGGAAGTTTTGAGAAGTTGCGAAGTTGTTGTTAGTCAAGGTCGGAAGGTTGAGCTCTGCCTTGTTGGTAATATAAAAAAAATAGAAGAGCTTGCTAATAAAAACGCTATTTGTATCAAAAATTTTGAGATAATACATGCTCCGGATATTTTGACAATGCATGATGAGCCATCTTCGATTACTGGAGCAAATGTCAAAAGTTCTATGGCAGTTGGTCTTTCGGTTTTGAGCAAATGCAGGGGCGATGTTTTTGTTACAGCGGGAAATAGTGGTGCTTTAGTAGTTGGTGCTACTTTTTCAGTAGGAAGAATAAACAATGTAAGCCGTTGTGCTTTTTCGCCTATTTTACCTGGAATTTCGTCTCCCTTTATGTTAATAGATGGTGGAGCTAATATTAGTTGTAGACCGTCTATGCTTGTGCAGTTTGCTGTTATGGGCTCTATTTATATGAAAAAAGTTTTAGGAATCAATAGTCCTCGTGTAGCCTTAGCGAATATTGGCACTGAAGAACACAAGGGAGATAAGCTTAGGACTGAAACATTTTTAGCTCTTTCGGAGGAAGATTCTCTAAATTTTATAGGAAATATCGAAGCTCGTAATATACCTTACAGTACAGCTGATGTTATAGTTACAGATGGTTTTACTGGAAATATAATTTTGAAACTCTACGAAGGGATGGCAGGTTTTTTTATGAATAAGTTTAAAAATATTTTTAATAAGAATATTAAAAATAAAATTGCAGCTAGTTTTTTTATGTCTGATTTGAAACAACTAAAGAAGCAAATTGGAGAAGACGAATATGGTGGAGCACCAGTTCTCGGTGCTGCAAAGCCTATTTTTAAGGTTCACGGTAATTCAAAAGCAAAAAATTTTGCTAATGCTATAAATTCGGCTATTTTATATGCAAAAACCGGTGTTATAAGAGAAATTTCCGATTTTATAGCAAAAAAAAATAAGATTATCAAAAGGACAGAAAGTGTATGAATTGTATTTTTTGTAATATTGTTTCGAAAAAAGTGCCTGCTAAACTTGTTTATGAGGACAGTAAAATTTTAGCTTTTCATGATGTTAATCCTGTAGTGTCGGTGCATATTTTAATCATACCTAAAAAACACATAGAGTCTGCTATGCATCTAAAAAAGGAAGATGAGCAGCTTATCGGGTATATTTTTTTAAAAATAAAAGACATTGCTAAAAACTTTGGCTGTGATAATGGCTACAGAATTGTAAATAATTGCGGTAAAGACGGCGGACAAACTGTCAATCATTTGCATTTTCATTTGCTTGGAGGAAATTCTTTATCTTGGCCTCCGGGATAATTTTTTTGTTGTTACTGAAGATCTATTTTACTTGGCTTTATTTAAGAGAATTTTTTAGGAGAGAAGAGACATGTATCATTTTAAGGGTTTTACTCAAAAAGCAAATTCTGCTTTAAATCTTGCAATTGATGGTGCTCAGCAACTAGGGCACGTCTACGTAGGTAGTGAACATATATTGCTTGGACTATTGCGTGAAGGAAGTGGGGTAGCGTTTGTTGTTTTAGAAGGACTCGGTATAACAAGTGATAAAGTTTTGATGTTAATAAGAAGAGATATCGGAGTTGGTAATATTGAAACTAATCTTAATGCTATGGATGACTTTACTCCTAGAACAAAACGTGTTTTACAAGTCGCAGTTGCTCAAGCTTCTAAGCTTTATCACAACTATGTTGGGACTGAACATCTTCTACTTGCTTTAATGGGTGAAACAGATAGTTATGCTGTTAGATTTTTGGGTGAACTTGGTACTGATTTTAGAACAATAATAGAAAAAATAAGTAAAGCTATTGGCAACGACCAAGAAATGGCTACTTCCTCATTTTCTTTAGAAATTTATGGGGACAGTGCAGTTAATTTTTCTGCACCAACAGGAACTAATAATAGAAGAGAAAAAACCACAACAAGAACTCTTGATCAGTTTGGAAGGGATTTGACTTTACTTGCAGCTAGAGGCTCAATAGATCCTGTTATAGGCAGAAAAGAAGAAATCGACCGAGTTGTACAGATATTATCTAGAAGAACAAAAAATAATCCATGTTTAATAGGAGAGCCTGGTGTAGGTAAGACGGCGGTTGTTGAAGGTTTAGCTTTAAAAATACATACTTCTGACGTGCCTGAACTTTTAAAAGGAAAACGAGTTGTAACGCTTGATTTGCCTGGAATGATTGCTGGCACAAAATATAGGGGAGATTTTGAAGACAGGGTTAAAAATATAATTGCTGAAGTAAAAAGAGCAGCAAATATTATTTTGTTCATTGATGAACTTCATACTATCGTTGGAGCTGGTGCAGCAGAAGGTTCGGCTGATGCTGCCAATATTCTAAAACCGAGTTTAGCAAGAGGAGATTTTCAAGTAGTAGGGGCAACTACAATAAGTGAATATAGAAAACATATAGAAAAAGATGCTGCATTAGAAAGAAGGTTTCAACCTGTAAACGTTGGTGAACCAAATGAAAAACAGGCTATAGAGATTTTAAGAGGCTTGAGAGATAGGTACGAAGCTCATCATAAAATAAAGATTACCGATGAAGCGATAGAAGCAGCTGTCTTTCTTTCTTCAAGATATATTGCCGACAGATATTTACCTGACAAAGCTATAGACCTTGTTGATGAAGCAGCTTCTAGAGTAAAGCTTCGTTCTTATACAGCTCCTGATGATTTGAAAAAGTTGGAACGAGAAATAAAAGATCTTGATTCCGAAAAATCGGCAGCTGTTAATTCGCAAGACTTCGAACGTGCAGCAAAAATACGTGACGAACAAAAAAGTAAAAAAAGAAAGCTATCAGAAAGTCAGCGTGTTTGGAAGGGTAAAAAAGAAAATAAAAACGAAGAAGTTACGTCCGAAGATATTGCCCAAATAGTTTCTAGTTGGACTGGAATACCGACGGAGCGTCTAACAGAAGAAGAAAGCGAAAGGCTATTGCGTATGGAAGACCTGCTTCATAAAAGAATAGTAGGCCAAAATGAAGCCGTCAAAGGCATATCTAGAGCTATACGAATAAGTAGAGTTGGACTTAAAGATCCTAAGAAACCCTCCGGTTCCTTTATATTTTTAGGCCCTACAGGAACAGGAAAAACCGAACTCTGCAAAGCTCTAGCTGACGCAGTGTATGGCGATGAAAACTCCATAATCCGTTTAGACATGTCTGAATATGTAGAAGCTCATACTGTTTCAAAGTTGATAGGGTCTCCTCCCGGCTACGTTGGGCATGATAATGCAGGGCAACTTACTGAAAAAGTTCGTAGAAAACCTTATGCAGTCGTGCTTTTTGATGAAATAGAAAAAGCTCATCCGGATCTTTTTAATATGTTGTTGCAGGTACTTGACGAAGGATTTTTGACGGATTCTCAGGGTAGAAAAGTTAGTTTTAGGAATACCATAGTTATAATGACCTCCAATGTTGGGGCAAGATTAATAACCGAAAAACAAAAACTCGGATTTGGTTCAAATTCTAAGGCGCAAGATAGAGCGGACCTTGAAAAAACTGTGATGAACGAATTAAAAAAAGAATTCAAACCTGAATTTTTAAACAGAGTGGACGACATAATAGTTTTCAACAAATTAACGATTGAAGATGTAGAAAAAATTGCTATTAGATTGCTTGAAGAATTAAAGTCAAGAGCGAGTAAGATTGGTGCTAAGATAACTTTTAGCAAAGAAGCAATTAAAGAAATAGTAAAAAGAGGGTTTGACTCGGAATACGGAGCCAGACCTTTAAAGCGTGTAATAAATACGAAAATAGAAGATAAATTATCTGAATTTATTCTTAGTAAAAATTTTGATAAAACAAAAAATATAACTTGTGACTATGAAAACGGGATTTTTACATTTAATGTCTAAGGATCTTTTATTAAGCTTCCTGCGAAGTTAAGAATGTTAGAGTTATGTTGTAAAAATTAAAATTTAGTTTTACAAGAGACTTGTTTTAAATTTAAGTTTTTAACTTTTATCACTAGGCTTTGAAAAAAGTGCAGCAACATATCCAAAAAAAACAGCAGAAGCAATACCGGCAGCTGCAGCTGTTGTTCCTCCTATTAAAACTCCGATCAATCCCTTTTCTTTAACTCCTTCTTGCACGCCTTTTGCCATAGTGTAACCAAACCCCGTAAGCGGTACTGTTGCACCTGCCCCAGCAAATTTTACTAGGGGTTCATATAAACCTATACCTCCGAAAAATACGCCCAAGACCACAAAGCTTACTAAAACATGTGCAGGTGTCATGCCTGTTAGATCTATAAATATCTGACCTATTACACAAATTAACCCGCCTACTACAAATGCTGTTATAAATTGTTCCATAAAATCACCTTTAATATTTTTTTACACAAAAGGTGCTTTTTATACATAAAAATTTTAATTTTTATTTTTTTATTTGTATTAGATTCAAAAACTATGACAAAGATCAAGGTAGATTTAAAAGAAGGAGAAAACAACATGTATTTTAAAAAAATTGTGAAAAGCTGTTTGATGTTTTTAGTAGCTAGTGTTTGTGTTTTTGTTTTTTGTTTTCCTTGCGATTTTTTTAAAGCAAGTGCTTTAAATTTGAGAGCGAAAAATTTAAATCAGGAAGTGTTAAATTACAAAAATACAGTTGCTAAATATGCTAAACAAAAAGGACTGGATCAATATGTTGACGTATTGCTTGCCATAATGATGGTGGAAAGCGAAGGGCGTGATCCTGATGTTATGCAAAGTTCTGAATCAAGGGGACTTAAGCCAGGTGCTATAAAAAATCCAAACGAATCTATCAAAGCTGGAGTAGAACATTTTTCTGAGCTTTTTAACTACAATCAAGCTCATGGTATGGATATTTGGGTTACGATTCAAAGCTACAATTATGGTTTTGGATTTAACTTTTTTGTAGAAAAAAGAGGAAAAGCTTGTACGTTTGACATTTCAAAAGAATATGCAAGAAGAATGAGCGGTGGGGAAACCTGGTTTTACCGTAATAAAATATCTATTCCACAAGGTGGGTGGATGTACTGCTATGGAAATATGTTTTATTTAGACCTAGTTAAACAATTTTTAGAATAAAATATTTTCTATTAACAGAACTTTCAAACCCCAAGTCCCTCAAACCCATATGTCACCTGACTTAAGTGGTTTTTTGAGTTCAAATTGTAGGCTATCTCGTGAAGAGTAATACTCGGTCACAATACACTAGCCTGTATAAACGGCTGCACACTCTAGCAGCTTAACAATATGAAAAAAGTTTCGTATAAATACTGATTGATTGAAACTCGGATAAATCATTTAGCTTTAACATTCCACAATGGTAAACAAAGTAAAGCCCCTAAAAGAGCTGAAGTTGCCCAAAAAATTAACACAAGTCTATCGTCGGCAAAATATTTTTGAGATGTTTGTTTTAAAAATCCATTCGCCAGTTCTCCAAAAGCAAATCCTAAGTAACCAATAAGACCGGTAAATCCAGAAGCCGCCGCCGCTACTTTTTTGCAAGAAAATTCTATTGCGCATATACCTCCTACCAAAACTTGAGGAACGCACACCGAAAAACCTGAAATTCCAAGACAAATTATAAAAATCGTCATTCTTAAAATTTCGTTAGTAGCAGAAAAAGAACTAGAGAGCCCAAACCAAATCCCAGCCATTGACAACATACCAAATATTAAACACCAAAAATTGGCTGGAGCTCGTTTTCCTTTGAATATTTTTTCAGATATTACTGGAGCAAACAACGTCCCTGCAAAGCCAACAAGACAAATTATGGAAGATAAAAAAGAATCCATATAATTAATCTTCTCTGTCGCTTCTTTAAAGCTTATATGAGAATTTTGATTTTTTGTTACTAACATACTAAAAATCCAGTTTACAGGTCCCATTCTAAATATGTAAACAAAAAAATAAACAGCAGCTAGATTCCAAAAAATTTTATTTTTCAAAACATATTTTTTAAGAGTTTCAAAATAAGTAAATTTTTCTTCTAATGTTTTGATCTCGTTCTCTTTTTCTACTTTGTTATAAGACTTTTCGTTGCATATTTCTTCTACATCAGGTAAGCCTAGACTAACCGGACGATCTTTTAAAGCAAAAAATCCTAAAATTCCAACAATTATGGCTAATAACGATGGAAAAATAAACATAGCTTCAAGTCCACCAAACCCTAGTATTCTCTGGACAGTAATTCCTATCGGCAAAGTAATATTCATTGCCAAAAAGCTCCCGAGTTCATGCGATGTAGACCAAAATGCCCACCATCTAGCTCTAGTTTTATTTGGAAACCATCTAACCAAACTTTTAGCACAATATGGAAAAAGTGCTGCATGAAACCAATTGCTTATTCCCCAAAGTAGAGAAAAAATAACTATCGCTAAATTTTGATTATTTTTAAGTTCAAAACAATTTAAGATTCCTATTGATCCTGAAAAAATTCCGACCATTATTATATTAAAGGAGAGTGATGTTCGGACATTTCCTTTGTCTGCAAATATTCCATTTATAAATTTTGCAATTCCATACACAAAAGCACCTAAACTTGAAATTATTCCGATATTAAAGAAATTTATATTGCTAAATGGCCCTGCTATACTCAAACTTTTACGACATACGTAAGATACAAGATAAATAACATAAGACATTGTAAATATAAGATTTCTTAAAAGCATATATTTTCTTTTTATTTTTTCTTTGCTTTCTTGTATTTGAGGCTTAGCGCTTGGTTCTTTGAAAAAACTTAGATAGAACTTTTTATTTTTACTGTTTTTCACGGGTTTTTCATTAAGTTTGGATTCAGGAAGCAATGTTATCACTCCAATAAATAAAACGAGTTTGTTTTAACATTATTTGTATTTTTAAAAAATAGTGTGACAAAAGTAATGTTTTTATACATAAAAATTTATTGAGACGGTATTCTATTATTTTTGCAAAAAACTTTATTGTTGTATATTTTTTTAACTGGTGGAGAATGCGGGGGTCGGACCCGCGGCCTCATGATTGCGAACCATGTGCTCTACCAACTGAGCTAATTCCCCTCAAAAAATCTATTTATTATTTAAAAATAAATATAAAAAACATTGATATTATTTCAGAAACTAATTAACTAAAAAATACCAACCAGGCTTTATGTTAACTAATATTATGCTTTCTGTAAAACTTTAAGCAAACATTTTACTAGATTTTTAAAAAAATTTTATTTTTTATGTATTTTACGGAATAATCTGTAAATGATAGCTTAAGAGTACTGTTTTAACGGTGCTACTTAGGAGGGAAAAAATGGAATTACAAGTAGAAAGATTTTTGAAAGCTTTAAGTCGTGATGAAAATTTTAACGAGGCGTTTAACAATGCGTCACAAAAAGAACGCGATAGATTGGCTGCGTTTTATTTGGGCGGTATGAGTCTTAATGAATTTAAAGAAAAAATTTCTAAAACTAACCCAAAAGAACTCGTATCTTTAGGTGAGGTCAGCGAAGATGAAATTGAAAAGGTCTCTGGAGGAAAAGCATTAAAAGAATGGTTAAATTTCGATAAAGAAAATACTACGGATAAGCTTAGTGAAGATGTTCTAAAAAGTGCATCTGGTGGTAAAAATTCTGATGCAACATCAGATGAGCAAAAAAAATCAAATGCGAATTCTACAAAAAAAGGTATCGATGCCCATCCTGCGTGCGTATTTATCAAGTTTTAAAATTAGATTTTTTGTAGTCCGTTTATTTATGCACAAATTTTAAAAAAATTAAGAACAAAAAAAAGTAAAGCATGCAGTTTTTTGATTTGTATGTTTTTGTGAAAGCATTTTAATTATTTCCGTTTTGAATAGATTATCAAAAGTTTATTAGGGAAATTTTTGCACTTTTTTGTACGTATGGCGACGTTAGACTTATTTGTATATTTAGCAGCAAGTTTTTTATTTTATTTTTAAGCAAATTTACATATTTGACATGTTTTGTAGCACAATGTTATGCTGCAAGTTGGTTGTTACGAGTTTATTGCTGGTGTAGCTCAGTTGGTAGAGCAGCTGATTTGTAATCAGCAGGTCGCGGGTTCGAATCCCTCCACCAGCTCCATGATGGAATAAGGCGTTGGTTACATTTGAGAAGTGATAAAAAAATCGAAATTTTTCAGCATACACCAAATTTAAACACAGCATATTTTCGTATTTTCAGGGAATTTGAGTAATTTGTCCAAACTTTTTGCTTTTTTATTTTTTAGATTTGAGCTTATGTGCGTATGAATATTTGTAGTTGTGTTAATATTAGAGCGTCCAAGCCAATTTTGGGTCTCTTTTAACTCCACCAAACCCACTCATTATGGCATATGTTACCGTGTGCGTTTCACACGACTCATCTGTCGGGGTTTAAAAATTCCGTTTAGAGATAAAACAGCTTGAGCTTATATAAAAATTTGGAGTAATACTTAAGTAATTTTTGGTATTTCCTCTGCAAATAAATACCGATAATTGTCTGATTATAGGCAATTATGCTAAACAAAAATCTAAAGTTAAAATTAACGGAATCAAAACTTATGTTATTAGTGAACCTAATGAGAAGCAAAGCGAGATAATTCGTTTAGTTAAAAATTAGTAGATAAGAGCATGAAAACTAAAAATGCCCCAAAACCCTTATGGGAATTGGGGTTTCTTGATGTTGGGGGTTTAAAAATTTCAGTATACTTATTTTTGATTCTGGTTTTGAAAAATTTACCACTCATCTTCATCTTCATCTTCATCTTCATCATCATCTTCATCATCATCTTCATCATCATCTCGTCGATTAGCTTCTCTTCTTGCCGCTAGTTCTTTTTCTTTCTGTACATTACTAATCCTATTTTGAATTTGTTCAAATTTATTTTTATTCTTATCATTTGCTTTTATTTTTTTATCTAATGAAACAACTAGTTCTCGTATTGCTAATATAGGAAGTTCTTCAATATTTTTTTCGAATAATTCTAATTGTCTTGAAAATTTAGCTTGTGTACTGTAATTGCTGTTATCCAGTTCCGCTAAAAAATCTACCCATTCTTCTGGTGTTCGAGATACGGTGTGTTCTTCTCTTCTTTTTCCTCCACCACCTGGTGGAGGTTTTGTTCCTCCTCCCCCGAGAGGAGGCGGCGGAGGTGCTCCCCCAGTATCTCCAGTGTTTCCAGTATCTCCAGTATCTCCAGTGTTTCCAGTATCTTCAGTATCTTCATTATCTTCTTCAAAAAAATCTTTGAAATGATCTTCCAATTCAACAAGATGTACATAAGGGGAATCATATTCATTTAATTCAAAGTCAAAGTCCCCTACA
>JAIRLJ010000035.1 GCA_031259495.1 Oscillospiraceae bacterium
TAACACTCAGCATACTGCTACCGTTACTTGCTGCTAGTGGCGTTGGTTGGTGGTACTTTGTTTGGGCTAAAAAGAAGAGAGGGGAAGAAGAGGGGGAAGATGGAGAAAAAAGTTAGTTTTAGAGAAAAAAGAAAAGAAAAAGAGTTGGTTTTACAGGCGGATGTTATATGCCAATTTTTTTAAAATATACAGATTTTCTGATTTATAGTTAAATCCGTAAATCATAAAACTCATTTTTAGAAGTAAAATTTTAAAATCTCTTTCTCAATCTGCCTCGACACTATTACATAATTGTTTAAAATATTTTTCAAAAAAAAATCATATTAAGAAGCAAAATTGTAGTAATTCCAGGAATACCCATAACAATTGCTATTCCTATTGACAAAAGACTTACAGGTATACTTACACTTGTTAAAAAACTTGTAATATTAACAAAAATTAAAGCTATGACGCCCAAAAACGAAAGAAAAAAAGCTTTTTTAATCGGTTTCTTAGATTTTAAAGCTATTTGTAAAAATACTAGTGACAAAAAAACAACAAAAATCAGTAAAAGCGCCATAATGTTAGACATTCTTAACTCCTCTATTAGAACAAAAAACCTGTTTTTATTTAAAAATTTCTAATAATTTAACTACTAAATTTCTCTAGTTTTAAATTTTTCTAAATAACTCACAAAAAATTTAAAACTTTTTTGCTCCCTTTTTTTAGTCTATGTATATTTCTGAAAAAAAAGAAGTTCGAAGTTTTATAGAAATTTCAAGATAATTATGACTCCAAAAAACTTTCTACGTTGCACAACAACGATCTTTAAAATCGACTAATCATAATAACCAAGCGCTTGCATTCACCATATTATGATCCTGAAAACTAAGACGTTTTCAAGGAGGAAAATTTAAGAATGTCAAAACTCCTAATTTTAGGTAACAATCGACTTAACGGTCGAATAAAAATACACGGAGCAAAAAACAGCGCACTCCCAATTTTAGCGGCAACTGTACTATGTAAAAAAGAATGTGTTTTGCACAATTGCCCTATACTTTCAGATATAAGCGTAGCCTTAGAAATACTGAAACATTTGGGCGCAAAAGTAAAAACAGAAAATCACGACATAATAATCAACGCAAAAGATATAAATCAACACGAAATTCCCAAAGAACTCATGGTAAAAATGAGATCTTCCATAATTTTTTTAGGGCCTATACTTGCACGAACAAAAAAGGCAAAGGTTTTTTTTCCTGGAGGATGTGAACTTGGGCCAAGACCCATAGATTTACATTTGAAATCTTTGAAACAATTGAATATTAAAGTAAAAGAGTGTTCAGAAAACATAGAATGTTCTTCAAAAAAAATCACTCCCGCTACAATAATTTTGCCCTTCCCAAGCGTAGGGGCTACGGAAAATATTGTACTTACGTCAGTATTAACAAAAGGTACAACAAAAATATTAAATGCTGCACAAGAACCAGAAATTGCCGATCTTACAAATTTTCTTAACAAAGCTGGAGCAAAAATTTTTATAAAAAAAGAAGGTTCGATAATAATAGAAGGAGTAAAAAATTTAGACGGTGCAGAATATTCCATAATGCCCGATAGAATAGCAACTACTACTTATATTTCAGCGGCAGCTACAACTGGATCTAGCATAGTCATAGAAGATATTTGTATGGAACATTTAAAATCTACAATATCAATTTTCAACGAAATGAATGTAAAAATAATACTAGAAGCAAATAAAATAAAAGTTATTGCAAACAAAAAATTAAAAAGTGCAAAAATAATAAAAACTATGCCCTACCCTGGCTTTCCAACAGATTCTCAAGCTATAATCATGGCCGTAGCTTGTTTTTGTGAAGGCACTACTACATTTGTTGAAAACATATTTCAAAGTAGGTTTAAACATGTAAAAGAATTGATAAAAATGGGAGCCGAAGTAGAAGTATTCGGAAAAACCGCTGTGGTAAAAGGACAAAAATATTTGCGGGGAGCTACTGTCAAATCTTATGATTTAAGAGGAGCAGCAGCCATGGTAGCGGCCGGATTGGGTGCCAACGGTACTACAATCCTCTCGAGTTTGACTCATCTTGATAGAGGATATGAAAATATAGAAAAAAACTTAATTTCTTTGGGAGCCTCAGTAAAAAGGATTGATTAAAATTATTAAAACTTCGGTCAAAAAAAAAGCAAAAAAACGAAGTATAAAAACATATATTAATAGGACTATATTGATTTTATCCGCCATATTTGTTTGTTTGTGCGTTAGTTTTATTTTTAAAGAAATATTTAAAATACGAAATATAATCATAGAAGGAAAAACTCGATACAACTACGAAGAAATATTGGCAGCAAGCACTCTAAAAAAAAATGAAAATCTTTTATTCTTTAGTGAAGATACCATAAAAGAAAAAGTAACAACCTCCCTTCCCTTTGTGGAAAATATTAAAATTTCTAGAAATTTTCCGGGAAAAATAACTTTAGAAATAAAGGAAGCAAAACCATGGGCTACAGTTGATTTTAATAAACTAAAAGTTCTATTAAATACAAGTTTCAAAGTGTTAGATCTAGGTCAAACTATAGAAGAAAATTTAACAAAAGCAGAAGGCATAGAAATCCTAAACCCAAAACCTGGTTATAAGGTGAACTTCGAGGACTTAAAAAAAGAAGAAACTTTAAAAACATTGATCGCTAGCTTAAAAACTAATAATTTAGAAAAAATAACAACAATAGATTTAAAAGATGAAAATCAAATATTTTTTTTGTACGACAACAGAATAAAAGTTATATTGGGTAACGCTGAAAAACTAGAAAACAAACTGCAAACCGCTCAAATAATTTTAGAAGAACAATTAACTGAAGAATCCGGTGAATTAGATCTTAAATGGTTTCTGAAAAACGGAGAATCTCTCTTTAGAAAAAACAGAACTTAAAATATAAAAATCTGTTTTAAAAACTTTTAAAACATACAAAAAATTATAACTTCCCCAAAAATTAATAACCACCTAATCTATTATCTCTCATAATTCTGGGATAATCTAAATAGCACAAATTAGCATCAACTCGCGTGCAATTTTTTGTTGCTCCATAGCCAGTAGCGGGTGCTTGACTAGTATATTGCCACATATTCGCCCAAGGTGGTCTAATTGCCTCGTCTCCATAAATATCGTAAGAACCAGACGGCCACCAAGCAAGCCACCTTTGAGCTTTAGCATAAAACCTGTTGTTCCTATCAAGGGGCTGCTGTGAAACATCAAAAAACCATGTTCTAAAATTACGACTAGAACAGTAAATTCCAGGAAGATAACCACGCTGCCTAATAATATCACAAAAATTCCAAACAAGTTCCCCAAGTTTGCCTTGACTATGTAAGCGATCAAAAATATCATCATCAATAGGATTTTCGATATCCAAATACAAAGGAAAATCAAACTTTACACCAAATATATGACGCGCTTCATCCACAGTATCGCAAAATTTTACAGCCTGTTCTCTAACCTGTTCCAAATTTTCAAATTGACCGTAATGATACGCTCCCATAGGCATACAAGCGTTTCTAGCTGCCTCGACTTGTCTAAAAAAATAACTATCCCTATCGAAACATTTGCTTGTTTCATATGCAAGGCTCGCTCTGATAATAGCAAATTTATAGCCATCTCTTAAAGCCCTGGAAAAATCAGCGTGTCCATCGTTCGGAGTATTCCAACACGACACATCTATACCCAGTATACCACTAGACAAACGATAAGATCCCTCCCAATCTTCATCATCAAAGATTCCAGCAAAAGAAAACGTTTTTTGAGAAAACGCACAACAAACTGATAAAAAACCAACTATAAACACCGTAACAAAAGTTTTTACTATAAAACACCTTTTAAACAACAACAACCCTCTTAAATACTTAAATAACAACATCCCTCAACCCCTGTTCTAAAAAAATCTAAAAAACAAAGCTCGCTATAGTACACCCAAACCATTCACAAA
>JAIRLJ010000036.1 GCA_031259495.1 Oscillospiraceae bacterium
ATTTCTTGTTTATTTTCATCGTAAACTTTTTCTGTAAATTTTTTGTATTCTTCTTTTGTAAAGTTAAATCCGTTTTCTTTAGCAAATGGGATTAAATCTTGCGATAAAAACTCTTCAGATTTTTTTTCGTCTAACTTTCCTTTTGGATATTTATTTCTTAATTTTTCAAACTCTGATATTTTATTTGGGTTTTTTGTTAAAAAATTTAAAAAATTGCTAACCTCTGTGTGTTTCATCTTTTTTTCTCCTACTTTTTATAGAATTTTAAAAATTAGTAATTTTTAATAATTTATTTTTTCTATATACATGTTCTGTGTATAGCAGTACATAATACAGTTTTAGCTTTTATTCTGGGAATATACCTATTTTTTTGGGGGAAAAATTTGTTATTTTTTATATTCTAGATTAAAATTGAGCCTTCAAATCTTCATATACTAATTGACTTAAGCGGTTTTTTGAGTTAAAATTGCAGCCGAGGATGTGAAAATTAAAAATATCCCAAAACTTTTATGAGAATTAGGAGGTGTTATGGCTTAAAAATTCCGTTATAAAATAAAATTTTGTATTTTTTTTATAAATAGAGTTAATACTAACTAACGCTAGTACTAAAATTTGTTGTGCTACACTGAATGATATTTATGTTTATAGGAGTTGTAAAAAAGTATGAAGAACGAAAATTTTGAAAATTTTCTTAGTTTTTTATCCAATAACCCGAGCAAAATGTTGGAATTTGAGAATTTAAGAAAAAAATATCCCCAAAAAGAATTAATAGACAAGAATCTAGATAAGTTTTTGTCAGAAGATTTAATTCCGTTTGCAAAAGCAAATGGTTTTCACATTACTGCAAATGATTACAAAAGAAATCTTAACAAGACTATTGCAAAAGATAGGAACAAAAAAATTGCAAAAGAGTTATCTAGGGCGCTTAAAGTTAGTGCCTTATTTGGGATTTCATCTTTGACTGCGCTGTCTTTTCCTGGAGTAAATCAGATATCCAGTGCAGCACCTCGTCAGCTGGAAGTTAGCGATATAACAGGTTTTGCTCAAGATAGACGAGGCAAGTTTGTTGGACCTATTGTTGTAACAAATTGCTTTTCCTTTGGTATTCCTATTTACGACGGATATACAGGTGAAATCCGCGGTACAGTTGAACCTGGTCAAACAGTAGATATAATTCAGTGGGATTTTCGTACACAAAAAGCTTGGATCAAAAATAACTCTGGATGGTTTATTCCGGGAAAATTTGTTGCTAGTTTTTCTGGTGGTACAAAGAGAGGAGAAATTACCAAAGCTCGTATAAGAGATGGAGCAGCTGTTTATATGCAAGAAAAATATAGTGAACCGTTTGTGAAAGAAGCAGACTTGAAGACTCATCCTGATTGGAGATTTAATTCAAGTCAACCAGTTGAAATTCTTGGAGCTATTCCCGGGTATTTTACCATTAAAGGCCTTGATAATAGTCACGTCAGATTTGTTAAAGAAACAGATGTAACGATTGATGATCAAAGAAGCGCGCCAGCCCAGGTACCACCACGACCTCCTGCTCCTGTACCACCTCCGGAATACGGCGGTCAGGCACCACAACAATATCCTCCTGCTTATCGGGGTTCGGCATTTCCTCCTGCTCCTGCGTTTGGCCGGACGCCACCATCCTTTACTCCTGCTTTTGCGCCTGGATTCGGCGACTCATCTTGTCATCTGGAGGCTAGCGATATAGCAGGTGTTAGTCCAAATGAAAAGGGTAATTTTTCTTTAAAAAACCAACCTATTACTGTGAAAAATTTCTTTTCCTTTGGTATTCCTATTTACAAAGAAGATACAGGTAAAGTGTGCGATAAGGTTCAGCCTAACCAAACAGTACAGATAGATTGGTGGGATTTTCATACACAAAAAGCTTGGATTAAGGGTAAATCTGGATGCTTTATTCCGGGAAAATTTGTTGCTAGTCTTATTAATAATAATGGAAGAGAAGTTATAAAGGCTCGTATAAAAAGTGGAGCAACTGTTTATCACCAATTAGAATATACAAAACCGTTTGTGAAAGAAGCAGACTTGACGACTCATCCTGATTGGAGATTTAATTCAAGTCAATTGGTTGAAATTCTTGGAGCTATTCCCGGGTATTTTACCATTAAGGGCCCTGATGATAGTCGCGTCAGATTTGTTGCAGCAATAGATGTAACGATTGATGATCAAAGAAGCGCGCCAGCCCAGGCACCACCTCCTGCTCCTGCACCATCTCCAGGATACTACGGTCCACCACCTCCAGGATACGCTCCACCACCACAACAATATCATGATTTTCGGGGTTAAGCGCCACAACTTTCCTCTTAGGTTGGGATTTTTGGCAGCCAAGTATCACACCCGCTTCTTTGAGAAATTAGCCTTTATAAAACTCAAATATATAAAAAATAATTTTCAAAAAAACTGAATACAAGCAAAAATTTTAAAAGTAAATCTTGAAAAACTACTCATCCGAAGGTACCATAAAAGTAATTGAGCACGGCGTTTCGGAGACTAGTACGGATTTTATAAAAGTCAGATAAGTAAAAAACACATCAAAAAAACGCACATCTGCACAATAATGAAAATTCTATACCTATTATTTTTATTGTGTTAACAAGTTTGAAAATTATTGAGTATATTTAAAAATAATGAACAAAATCAAAGAATTTAAAAGTAAAGCGTACAAAATTGTATATCACAAAAATGAAAATCGAAAATTTAGGTTTGTGATGGTTTTTCTTATTGTTTTAAATTTGTTACTGATGTCTTTGGAAACTTTAGATCTTTCTCCTAATGAGAAGTTTTTTATACGTATATTAGATATTATTCTAGATTTCTTTTTTTTATCTGAATTTTTGTTAAAATTTTGGACTTCAAATGTGCTCTATCATAATATAAAGCTATGCAGAGCTAGGGCTAAATACTTGTTTTCCGTAGAAGGTTTGGCTGATTTTTTATCCATTTGGCCGATGTTTCTCCCAAATATCGTTCCTGAAAGCCTAGAAATTTTAAGAATTGTAAGAATTTTTAGTGTATTAAAAATTAACGGTCATACAAGAATATTTGATAGAATTATTCTAGTTCTAAAAAATAAATCTAAAGAATTAAAAAAAATATTAATTGCTGAATTTTTTTTTATATCAGCTTCTTCAATTGTTATGTATCACATCGAACACGCAGCTCAACCTACTGTTTTTAAAAACATTTTTTCTGCTTTTTGGTGGACTTTTGTGGCTATAACAACAATAGGCTATGGTGACATATATCCTATAACTCCATTGGGGAAACTTTTTAGCATAATAATTTTTATTACTGGCATAACACTTGTCGCTGTTCCAACTGCAATTATCACATCCGAATTTATAAACCAAAAAAAAATCCGTAGTACATCTGGTAAAATATGTTCACACTGTGGAAAAAGAATAAAAAACCAATAGATAATACATGACAATAAGTATATATTTTATATATCTAAACTAAACGGCATAAACAGATACTCTTTTGCGAGTTCCCATAAAACACTCAAATTTAACTTTGCCATTTATCAGAGAAAATAAAGTATCATCTTTCCCTTTTGAAACATTTTTACCAGGATGGATATGTGTACCACGCTGTTTTACTATAATATTACCAGCTACAACTTTTTGACCATCAGATTTTTTAAGACCTAATCGCTTGGACCTAGAATCCCTACCGTTTCTGGTAGAACCCATTCCTTTTTTATGCGCAAAAAGCTGTATATCAACTTTAATCACTGTAACTTAACTCCTTTTCACAAAATTTTATATTGTTAGGATAGTCTTTGGAAAGCTCCTTCAGATGAAAAAAAAGCGCATCAAACAAAGCTTTGCAAGGAATAATATACTCTAAATCAATCTTCACCAGCAACTTTCCGTTTGTCACTTGTATATATTTCTCTGTTTCTAAAATTTTAGATATACCATTTGCCACCATAATCGCCGCAGAAGAAACAGCTGCGCAGACAAGCCTTCCGCTAACACTTGTGTTTTGCCTGCTCTCAGAATGCCCTGATATGTTAAATCCCACCACTTGATATCTGAATTTTAAAAAGCTAACCGAAATCATACTCGCAACTTCAAAATGTGCCAATCGACTGAATTTTTATTTTTTTAGAAAGAATCTTCTGTCCCAGCTTGCGTTTACTGTGTTTTTTAGGCTTGTAGGTAAGTACCGTTATCTTTTTTTCGCAAAAATTTTTTAAAACTTCACCTATAACCCTTCCTCTTTCAAGGTAAGGTTTACCAACTTCCAGACCCTTCTCACTTCCAATAGCGAAAACCTTAAATTCGACAGATTTACTTTTTTTTGCATTGAAGTTATTGGTATAAAGCACATCTCCCTCTGAGATTTTTTGCTGTTTGCCGGCGACTTCTATAATTGCATACAAAGAAAACACACCCACTTTTAATCAAAGTCAAAACACAAAACACCATAAAACTTACATCAAACCCCCAGTGTACTATATAGATAGAGCACTCCCGGAGCAGCAGAGCCATGCTAACATGTACTATTATTTCTTGTCAAACTTACATTTTGAGCAGTCAAAATAGATCTTGTTTTAATAGCTTTTTTAAATAGGTTAAATTTTTCCAAGTGCAATTAACAATTTTTTAACAAGTTTGACTTTATTTTCATCTCAATACTACAATAAAGAAGTTTTGCGCTATTAAATCGGTATTATGAATTCTTACATAGATAGGACGAACTGAGATTTTTTTATAAAAAGGAGTAACATATGGCAGTGCCAAAAAGAAAAACTTCTAAATCCCGAAGAGACAAAAGGCGTTCTAGTGTATGGAAATTGCAAATGCCGACACTTGTTAGGTGTAATCATTGTTCTGCTTATACAGTTTTGCACAAAGTTTGCAAGGAGTGTGGATATTATAGAGGCAAACAAGTCGTAATTAATAAAACACCTGCTACAAACAAGCGATAAAAATTTTGTGAAGTTTAGATACATAAAAATGAGTTCTAGCGGTAGTTTTCTGTGAAGGCTTTTTAACAAAAATGGGAGTTTTAATGCAAAAAAAAATTGTTGCAATAGTTGGAAGATCTAACGTTGGAAAATCGACGCTTTTTAATAAACTTGTTGGCAGCAGGATATCTATTGTAAAAAATATGCCACATGTTACGAGAGATAGTATTTACGCAGATTGTTTTTGGCGTAGTAGCTCTTTCTGTTTGGTTGATACCAGTGGTTTGGAAAAAAAGGAGAGAAACGATATAACAATAGAAGCATTAGAACAAACAAATTCTGCAATTCTGTCAGCAAAAGTTGTTATATTTGTAGTAGATTTAACTGTAGGTATTACTTTAAAAGACGAAGAAATAGCTAAATTTTTGAAAAAAACTAAAAAGCCCATAATACTTTGTGTAAACAAATGTGATAATACAGGCTTAATTCCTCCTGAATTTTACGAGTTTTTCTCACTCGGATTTGATAAAGTTTTGCCAGTTTCCTCAGTTCACGGCCACGGCACAGGAGATTTGCTCGACAATATTTTAAGTTTTCATAATTTTAGTAAAAATACGATTACAAAAAGTAACTTGGAAAAAGAGAAATTTATAGATGTCTTTGAAGATAAAAAAAATGAAATTGATTTTAATAAATTTAATAAAGACAATAGAAAATTTATAAACATTGCTATTGTAGGTAAGCCAAACGCTGGTAAGTCGTCGCTAATAAATAAAATTTTTGGCAGTAAAAGATGTATAGTTTCTAAAGTTAGCGGCACTACACGTGATTACGTTGACGTTGAAATAATAAACAATTACGGAAATTTTTGTTTTGTAGATACAGCGGGTATACGCAAAAAAAATAAAATTTTTAGCGATATCGACAGATTGAGTGTAGCACATGCAAAAACAGCCATAAAAAAAAGTGATATCTGTATAATAGTCATAGATATAACACAGGGTTTAACTGAGCAAGATTTGAAAATAGCAGGTCTTGTAAAAGATTTAGGCAAAGCTTTGGTTATAGTCGCTAATAAATGCGACATTGTAAATAAAAACGAGCAAGATGAGAGTTATATAAAAAGATTCGAATCCGATTTTGCTAGAAAATTTAGTTTTTTAGCATGGACTTTTGTTATTTTTGTCTCAGCAAAAACAGGCAAAAATTTAGATAAATTATTTTTAGCTATTAAAAAGTCTTTTGGAGCGAATTCGTCACGTATTACGACTGGAAAACTTAATTCGTTTCTGCTTCAAAGCGAAATGCGTGTTCCTCCGCCCAGCATAAAAGGCAAACATTTAAAAATTTTTTATGTAACTCAAAGTTCTACTAACCCTCCAACTTTTATTTTTTTTGTAAATTCAAAGGATTTATTTCATTTCTCATATCAGAGATATATAGAGAACAGAATTAGAGAGAATTTTGATTTAACGGGTACTCCAATAAAATTTGTAATAAGAGAGAAAAATAAGTTAAGTGCTAAATCTATTAGTAAAACAAAGGCTGGGTTTACAAATTTTGTTTTCTAATAGTTTGTTTGCTTTTGTTTTGGCTTCATTGTCGGGATACGTTTTGGGAAGTATAAGTTTTTCTATTGTTTTCACTAAAATTTTTTCGAATAATCAAGACATTAGGGCGTTTGGCAGTAAAAATGCTGGGTTCACTAACGTATTTCGCTGTTTTGGTAAAGCTCCTGCTGCATTAACGTTTGTTTTCGACGCTTTAAAGGGAATTATTTCGTGCTTACTTGGTGAAGTATTTTTCTGCAGTTTTTTAGACAAAAAATATTGTGTGCTTGGCAGTTTAGCTGCAGGTTTTTTTTGTGTTTTAGGCCATATTTTCCCATGTTTTTTTAAATTTAAAGGAGGAAAAGGAGTCCTTACTAGCGCAGCCGTTGTCGCCTTTATTGATTGGCACATTTTTATTGGGGTAGTTTTTGTTTTTTTACTTACTTTATTTATAAGCAAAATTGTTTCCCTTTCTTCGATATTTTCGGCGCTTTCACTTCCTTTATTTATGTTTCTTTGCTTACCAAAACAGCAAGATCAAAATATTAATTATATTGAGCTTTTTACAATTACTTTAATTTCTGTATTGGTTTTATTTAAGCATAAAGACAATATAAAAAGGATTTTCAGAGGGCAAGAGAAAAAAATTTTTGAACGTTGAAATATTTTTCCGGATTATATCCTGTATACCCAACTCCTCATAACGACGCTCCTGATATTTTAACTTCAAGTATTTTGTAAATCTCTTCTTGTTTTTAGTAATTTTCCATATTTCGACTCGTAGTCTTCTTGCTCAAAATCTTCTATTAAGTCTATCCGATCTAGTATTTCATGCATTGTATATTTTTAAATAATTTTGTACGTGTTGTTTCTTTTTTAAAGACAGCTCATTATTACCAGTGCAACAAATTCAACAAAAAGCTTACCTTCAAGGCTTTTCAGAATTAACAAATATTTTTTTAAAAAGCAAGCGATCTTTGAGATTTTCAAAAGATTTTTTTATAAGATCTTTGCTTTTGTAGATTTTTAAAGCCTCAAAGGGTGTCGTTGTAAATAAGAATCTCAATTTTGCAAAAAGTTTAATAATTTTTTAAAAAAAATTGTCAATACTAAGCTTGCAAACACAATTCTAATTTTAAATTTTATTTAGGAGTTTAAAAAAATGTCAAACAACAGTAATTTAGAAGATTTTTTAAGTTTTTTAACAAGCTACCCAAGCAAAATGTTAGAGCTTGAAGAATTAAGAAGTAAGTATACAGATAGAAA
>JAIRLJ010000042.1 GCA_031259495.1 Oscillospiraceae bacterium
CTGGTTGTGGCGCCGGAGGTGGAAAACTAGGTGGCACCGCTCTCGCTAACGCTGAAGATTTGGCCTTTGCAAGCCTTTTTTCTACTTCCTGAATTCTTGCTGACATGACTCTCAAATCATCGTATTTTTTTTCTTTTTGAGCTACAGCCTGTCCATTCTTATATCTCTTAAGAGCAAAATATAAATCACTTACGTCCAATTTATCTACAAAATTAGAAGTCTTTTCCAAAGCTGTAAGCAAATAGGGTTTAGGTTGTATCGATATTCGCTCCCAAAACTTTTCACCAAATGGAGCTAATACTTGTGGAAAATCTATACCTAACACTCTAGCTCTTTCCCTTACAGCTGCTAATAGTTTTATCGCTAGACTTCGATATTGAGCGTTTGCTACACATATTTGATTCAAACGAAGTACTGCAGCTGAAATTTCGTTAGCAGGCATAAACTGTAGTATGTCTCGTGTTGCAATTCTTAATATATTGTCTATACTCGCATTTTTCCAAAAATTTTCTCCAGTAAATAATGGACCAGACCTTGATACAACTTTAGACAATTCCGGTGAGGCCGATAATACTGACGACTCAAGTGAACGACTTTCAATTAATTAGCTATAGATTAAAAAAATCTTGAAAATGAAATAAACTTAGAATAAAGCTTTTACCCAAACTCCAGAAAAACTTAAGTACTTGGATGTTCAAAAAGTTTACAAAGAACATTAAAATTTTATAAAAATAATAAACGCTTCCCAACTACCGGATAAACGATTCTGATCCTCTTAAATAGCTACCTTTCGTAATTCTGAGTTCACAAGAAATATTAATTTCTATGTCCACCAAGTTTTTAAATTCATCTGTGTGTTCAACTAAAATTATTATGTGATTATTTTTTATTTTTTCAATAAAATTTACAAAAACTTTTTTTAATTTTTTATCTAAATTAGAAATTGCTTCGTCAAAAATTAATATCGATCTATTTCTATAAAAGGCTCTAGCTAACGCTATAAGCTTTATTTGCCCACCGGACAATGATTTCCCATTTTCTTCTATTATTTTTTTACCGCTCAAAATATCATCGTCAAAATAATCTTCAAAGCAAAAAGTATCTAAAATTCCAAGATATTTTTCCGCTTCAAATTTTTCTGCCAATATAATATTTTCTTTTAGAGATATATTAAAAATATAAGGTATTTGTCGAACAATAGATACATGATTTTGCGAATTTAAAATTTTATTATCAAACAAAATTTCACCAGAATAATTTTTTAATTCTCCACAAAGAATATTCAAAAGTGTAGTTTTACCACTGCCGTTAGCACCTTTAATCAAAGCTACGTGGCCTTTGCGTATATTTAAATTAAAATTAGCTATCGTATTTTCGGTGTTGTCTGGGTACCTATAACATATATCTCGAAGACTAATGTTTTCAATATTTTTAAAAACGTTACATTTTTCGCTTGAAAAGTCATTTGGCAAAACTGTAAATTTTTCTTCAATTCGTTTCGACGTAACAAATATTGGCTTTATTTGTCCCATAATTAGACTAATTTGCATAATCGGATCGATTATTTTTTGAACATACGAAATAATTAAAAAATAGGAACCAATAGTAAGTTCGGACGTTATGATATTCATTCCGTAAACATAAAGAATCCAGACCAATAGCATAGATATAAACGTACTAGAAGCATTTGTGAGAGAAGTTACCCCAAGGGAAAATTTAAGATTAGCACTGCATTTGTCACCAATAGCTTTTTTACAACGTTCTTTAAAAAAATTACTTGCTTCGTTGCTCCGGATTTCAAAAATACCCAAAATTATTTCATAAATTTTAGAATTCACAAAAGCCTTCTTATTTAAAAGATTCGACATGTGTTTCTGTATAAACTTATTGCTCAAAAATACAAATACAGATGAAATAGCAAGACCAAATAGTGTTATTAATGTGATTGAAAAATTTATATTAAACAAAATAATTATTGATCCTAATAGTGTAAAACATGAGCAAAGAGCAGAAAAAAACTGCGGAGAAAATAGTTCCTCGAGCTCTGATATTTCCGAAACCATTGAAGCTATATCACTAGAACTCTGTCTTACAAAAAAGTAGTGATTTTTAAAGTTTAAATTTTCTATAACTTTAGAATATATAGACTTAGTAAGTTCTTTTGCGGTTTTTGTAAAAATATATGTTTTAAGTATTTTTATTAAATATTCAGAAATAGAAAACAAAATAAGAACGATAACCAATGAAACTAGTAAATTAGCATCTTTTTTAGATATAGCATCATCGATTATCGCTTGATTTATAAATGGGATTTTAAATCCAAGATATATCGCGATACCAGCGCATAATGAACCTATTATCAAAATCGCCGCGTGCTTTTTTGCAGTGTTTAAATATATCTTTTTTATGTTCATATTTTAAACTCCCTTTACTCAGAATAATTTCAAAATATTTTTGAATAATTTATCATTTTCCAAATCTCTTTGAGAAAAAGTTTTCGTCTTTGTAAAAATTTCCACATGTTTTTGATAATCCATAATTTGTTCTTCGTTTAAGACGAGGTCATAATCGCTTACTCCATAAAAATTATCATCTTTGCTGCGAGAAGAGATGTAAAACAAAAGTTTAGACCCAACAATTTTTTGGATATAAAATTTAAGCCTTATGAGCTCTGCGATTTCAATAAAATCTGATAGACTCACGATAATAATATCAGGGTTGTGAATCTTAAAAAAGATGCTTGATATCTTGCCAATTCTGTGTTTAAAATCGACAAACCTGTCTATTTCCCCAGCCATAGATGAAATCAAAATTTCTTTTTTAGAAGATTCTCCCCATAAGCAATTATTCAAAAAATAAAAATAATCAGGATAGTGAATGTTGTTTTTAGGATATCTAATGAATTTGTAACCAAAAATTTGTGCCATGGGATTAAAAGAAACATTGCCGATTTTTGTATAGCCACTGCTTTTAAAGTATTTATTTAAATAAGTTTGAATTTTAAACTTTTCCATGTTCATACCATAGCTTCCAATACATATGCTCGGTGTAGAAATCGTTTTTAAATAGTCAACAAAAAAATAATCTTGATCTTTGCCGAAATTATCAAAAATCCGAAACTTGATGTTTTTTTCTTTAAAGTTATTGAGTTTTATAGAATTTTTGACGGCAAAGTCATCACCATAAATAACGTCTACACCAGCAATTAAACTATTTTCAACTTTTTTGTGTTCTATTTTTTCTCTAAAACACTCACTTTTTTCATCATAATAATAAAGATAGTTTTTGGATGTATAGGAAAGATACTTGTCTATTTCGTGCCGGCCACGATCTAAGTAATAAGCATTATTCTGATTTATTTTGGGCTTTTGTGTATTTTTTCTAAAAAATTTTTTTATAGATTCATTTGTAATCAAAGGATTAAATTCAAACAAACAAGCAATATATCCCGAAAAAAATGCAGCGGCTGCACTACTTCCTTTTTCACCATACTCGCTATATAAACTCGCATCCACATAGAATGTGTTACCATCAAATTTAATACCTTCTTGATCAGGCGAACTAATGGATTCGTCCACCGAAATAACCTCTTCTAAGCACTCAGGAAAAGATTTACCAAGGCAAGGGTCGTGAGACGCGCAGATTATAGTTCCTCGTTTTGATATTTTTGATATCAACTTTTTAAACTTTTCAGAAACAGACTCAAAAGATATGCTCATAATAACAATGGATGGGGCTATTTTTAAAATTTGTTCCAAACCTATTAGTACATTTTCTTCTGTAACGATTCCTATATTCCCGATATTTACAAGAACATAATCCGCCTTCGGAGCCAAAATTCGACACATATTTAAACACAAAGCAGCGTGATTGTTTTTTGTTTTACTTTGAAAATCAGTGTTAAATTTTTGAGTAACGCAGTTTATGTTATTTATATCCGGCAAAACACCCGAATCGACTATGGCAATTTTTATTTTTAATCCCGTGCAGGTTGCAAACAGACTGTTGTTCATAAATTTTCCTCAACCATAGCACACATCACTTTTTTAACGTTGCTCTTGAAAATTTCACAACATTTAGGGAATTTATTAAGAGTAACAAAGCAAACACCGCAAAATCTTGCAGCCCAACAAGACCTGCAGTTTTCATTATGAAATTCAAAAGATTTATTTTTTAAGTCATCAAGTCTTTCATAATTTATTCCGTTTTTTGCATTTCCGATTATTTTACTCTCATCGCCATCTGCTTTTTCGCAAATATAATAGTCTCCAGCGGGAGAAACAAAAAGCCTTTTAAGAGCAGGGAGGCAATATCTTCCTGGAACAAACGGAATATTTTTAATAGGTTTTTCAAAAGACTTTCTAACATTTCTAATCTCGTTTAAAAGTGTATTATAGGGTTTTTGTAAACTTTGCAATTTGATGTTTGCAAAATTTGTGTTTTTGTTTTCTTGAATAAAAAATTCTTTAACAATTTTATTTTTCATGTGTTCTGTAAGTTCTAAATCTTGTAAAAAATAATTAAAAGGAGATATTTCAAAAAAATCCACTATAGACTTCACATCTGTTTGTGGACACAAAACGCCTAAAAAACTTAAATGTTTCTCCCAATAGTTTTTATCAGTATCAATTAACTTTTTTACGGATTCAAAAATCCTTTCGAAAGTATTTTCATCGTTACAAGTTCTTCTGTATCTATCGTTTATAGATTTCGGTCCGTCTAAGCTAATATTAATCAAAAACTTATTTTCTGTTAAAAATTTTACTTTTTCTTCATCCATTAGCGTACCATTTGTCGTTATCAAAAACATCATGTGCTTTGAAAAATCAAAGGATTTTACATATTTAACACACTGTTTTACAAGACTAAAGTTTTTTAAAGGTTCACCACCGTAAAACGCTATACAGCGCTTTTCAGCGTAACTCGAATGTTTTATGTAATCATCTATAGCCAGCTTTGCTATATCAAAATTCATTTTTTCAAGTTTTTTATCAGCGTTGTATTTTGTATCGTGATACACACAATAATGACATCTAAAATTACACTCCTCAGTAACTGATAAAATAAGCTCTTGTCTGCTCGTTTTTAAATTTTCTTCCAAAAATGTTTTGGAAGAAAGTCTAGAAAATTTATGATCCAAGCAACAAATATTTTTGCTTAAATCTTTGTTCGAAAAAACTAATTTATTTTTTAAACTGTCATAATAAACGTTTTTGATTAAATCTATATATCTTTCCGTCTTCAATATTCCACCTCGGATTAATATTTAGATCCACAATTGAAACTTGTAACCATGAAACTTATGAAATAGAATCCAAAAGTGAGGTTGTTTTTTTATTTTACAACTGTGTTGGTTAGGGTTACGCTCGGTAAGTACAGCTTTGGTTGAAGTTTTGTTTCGATTAGATTTCACTTGAGACCGATTTTCCTGGAAATTTTTTAAAACAGAGTGCTCAAAGGATTTTCACGCCAATGCATACCTGACTTTTTTCCAAACTCATCCAAAAAAATAATCAGAATCGCCGCAAAGTCTATTTAAAGGGCAAGAGTTATCACGTTATTTCCATAACCTTGTGCAGCAGCCATATGTTGATCACACATACAGTTGCATCTGCAACCGCCCTTAACTACAGTTCTAGTTATTAGTGCTGCCCCGGCAAACCCGAGAAAGACCCAGCCTATAGGCCCTGCAGAAACTCCAGCCGCGACCGCAGCGCCAACAGCTGAGTTTTGCACACCCATGTTGTTCGATTTTTCAAAAATACCTTTTTTATTAATTTTTTCGATCTTTTTTATTTTCAAAACAAATTTTCCTCCTCCAAAACGAAATTCAAAATAAGGATGCGGTAGCTTAAATCCATATGAAAAATTATATAGAAAGCATTCAGTATACGGGAAGCCTCGACAAACCATCTTACCTTAGTGACTTATATGTAGTTAAATACCTAGTGCAAAAAAAGGCTATACATTTCAAAACCAATATCACTTTTTTTACAGGAGAAAATGGTACAGGCAAATCTACTTTGATTGAAGCCATCGCCTTAGCTTTCGGATTTAATGCCGAAGGCGGCTCAAAAAATTCTAATTTTTCAACTAGAAACACCACATCGAGGTTATTCAAACATATAAGGCTAATTAAATCAAGTTTTCCAAAAGATGGATTTTTTTTTAGAAGCGAAAGTTTTTATAACGTTATATCTAATATCGATGATATTGGCGTAAGTGGATACGGAAAAAGGTCTTTACATGAAAAGTCTCATGGAGAAAGTTTCTTTTCATTGTTTAAAAATAGATTCAGAGGAAACGGTCTTTATATATTAGACGAACCGGAATCAGCATTGTCGCCTTCTAAACAAATGACGATGTTAACGCTAATAAACGAACTTTTAAAGAATAATTCTCAAATTTTGATAGCAACACATTCTCCAATATTGCTAAGCTTTCCGGGCGCTGAAATATTTGAATTAACAAACTCTAGTTTGAAAAAAATTAAATTTGAAGAATCACAAATCTATGTTTTATATAAGCGATTTTTAAATAATCCAAAACAAATGTTAAAGTACCTTTTCGATTAGGTTGTGTTTTATATCCTACACTTCTAAAATCTTTATAATGATGCTTTTGATATTTTAACTTCAAGTATTTTGTAAATCTCTTCTTGTTTTTTAGTAATTTTCCACATTTCGACTCGTAGTCTTCTTGCTCAAAATCTTCTATTAAGTCTATCCGATCTAGCATTTTATGCATTGTGTATTTTTAAATAATTTTGTAAACATTACTTTTTCTTAACTATAGCTCATTATTATCAGTACAACAAATTCAACAAAAAGTGTTGTTTTCATTACGGTTTTAGAGAGTTTAATTGGAGTTAATCGTTGGCCTTGGGAGTTTGTTATTTTACGAACAAATCTTGCTTATTTTATTATCTGCAAATTTAATTTAGATTTTTTTTGTTTCAAAGAGCTATAGTTTATGTTTACAAACTAGAGAATCGGATTACCCAGCGTCGTCTAACGGTGTTACATCCTCTTTTTTAACATATCTGACTTCGTTATCATTCATACCTTTAATTGTATAAACATTAAATCCAAATCCTAAAACTTCAGTAGAAAAATCAGACTTTGATTCAAAATATTGGAAATCTGATAGATCTTCGGTACTTATCCAATTATATGAATCATTATAAGGCCAAACTCCCTCTTTAACACTTAACAAATCCGGCTGAAAATATAATTTTGCACCACGTTTTACACGAATTTTAGAAATATTTATTTGTTTACTAGGTACAAAGTTTGCAATAAGTTTCGTAAAAACATAACGCCCTGATCCGTCTGCAAACCAAGCTTTTTGTTGATCTGTGCTAATCCAGTTTATTACTACTATTTCGTTAGGATCGAGAAATTTACCTTCGAATGTTGTTTTACCATCATATTCTCTAAAAATTGGTATACTAAAGCCAAACTTATTTTGAAATGTTCGAGGTTGAGCTAAAAAATCAAAATCAACACTAGGCTGCACGGCATAATCACCCGCTGGTGTTATAGCCTGTGGTGGCGATTTTGTTATTATATCTATACGTTCTTCCAAACGCGCAATAGCTGTCTGCAGTTCCTGTACTACAGCTTGTATTTGAGGATAGTTTCTTGCTCCTTTTTCTTCTAGTTGTTTAAAAAATCTTTGTAGTCTCTGTAGTGCATAAATTGTATCGTTATAATGCACATCGTTTGCAACACGCAAACCCCCTCCTGTTTTTTCTAATGTCGCCACAGGATTATATCGGGTTTGATAATATTTTTCACCACGTTCTATAGCTTTTGCTGTTGGTTGCAGTAGTGCTTCAGACTGCGGCAATGGTGCTACAGATAAATTCGATGTCGAACTATTCAAGCGCATTTGCAATAACCGAATACGTTCCGTAACTGTGTCCTTATACTGTTCCATTACCTGTGGATAAACTCTCTTTAAAGCTTCTATAGCTAATGGAATTTGTTCTAGTTGAATGTCAGAATAATTCTCAGTTCTTCCTAATACTTCGTCAGCACGCAGCATACCCCAATATTCTTCTTTTGGTGATTTAAACATTTTTCCTGACGACGCCCTCGGAACTGCCCTATGAAAAAATCCTTGTGGTAATGTGGAAAATGCTGTTGTTGCTTGTGTTGCTGGTTGTGGCGCCGGAGGTGGAAAACTAGGTGGCACCGCTCTCGCTAACGCTGAAGATTTGGCCTTTGCAAGCCTTTTTTCTACTTCCTGAATTCTTGCTGACATGACTCTCAAATCA
>JAIRLJ010000006.1 GCA_031259495.1 Oscillospiraceae bacterium
TATCCACAATGCAAGAGGCAAACCTACAAACAGCGAATTTATAGCTATGATCGCAGATAAGCTTTGTCTACAAATTACGGATGGTCAAACTGTTCGTAGTTAGATCCTATACTCTATTGATTAAAATTAAGTAATTCATTTAGTTAAAAGTTCGTGGACGAGAGCATGAAAACTAAAATGCCTCAAAATCCTTATGGGAATTGGGGTTTCTTGCTGTTGGGGTTTGAAAGTTACGTCTTAACATCTTTTAAAAATAATTTTTATGTATTTACATTCGGCAGACTAAATGGTGTATTCTCTCGTTATTTTTTCAATTGGTTTTGAAAGAAATAAAACAATGATAATTGTTGACACGGTACTCAGTACATCTTTGACGAGTGTTCTTGAAGCTAAATAATATATAAAGGCTGTTTTAAAATTTCCAAGATTATCCGCACCTGACATTATAAATGAACAAGCAAAATTAGCCCCTGCGTATATTATCATACAAAAAATACACCAAGTTGTAAGAATTAATCTATTATTATTATATTTTCTATCTTTTAAAAAAAAACCAGATGCAAAACCTATAGTAGATGCAGCAAATATTTGAAATAGCGTCCAGACACCATGACCAAGAATCACATTAGAAATCAAAATAACAGCAATACCTATTACAAAACCAAAAAATGGACCTAAGCACATACCTGTTATAATCATTAATCCTATAAGCGTTCTTGCGGGGATTAGATAAAACGCCACTCTTGCTACGTAAATAATAGAACAAAAAGTTGCTGCTAAAGCTATTTCTCGAATATTTATATTATTAATTGATTTCAAATTATTTCCTTTTAGAAAATTTCAACTTATTTTATTCAATGCTTTTTTAATAATTTTATTCAAAGGAACTACCAACACTAAAGCTATAATCAAATTTATTAAACAGAAAAATAAATTTTCACTAACTAAAATTAGATTTGGCAAAAACTCAAGTTTCAGAATTATAAGATTAAAAATAAAAACTTTAAAAGTTCTTAAAACAGAAAAAACTAAAAAAGCAATAAATATCGCAAGATAATCCTTTAAATTTTTGTTTTTAAATTTAAATTTCTTTTTAGATATCAAACTGCATACAAACACCATGCAAAACTTTGAAAGAAAAGTAAATGGAAGAGAAAAGATATACTGAGGAAAAAAAATATCAAATAAAGAAAATCCAAGTCCTGATGTTAAAGCAGAAAAAGTAGGCGAAAATAATAGTCCTATTGCTAGGGCAATAACATTTCCAAAGCTTAGCATGGGAGTACTTCCGTTTAAATATATATCTAATCTTAAAATTGTGGACAAAAAAACCAAAACTATTAAAAACGAACCTACAGCAACTTTAAAAGCTGGATTCTTTTCAATTTTTGCTTCTAATTTTAGCCTACACAATTACTAAATTTCCTTTATTAAGTTTTCTTTTATTTTTTAAGCTTTTATAGAATTTTAAACCAATATAAACACAAGAAAAAATCAGAAAAATTAAAACAAGCTTTGTTGTATCGTTACTTTTACTGGCTCTCGTTTTTAACCATAGGTCGTTAATTAAATCGTTTGTATCTTGCGGCAAATTTTTTAATACTTGTGCATTCTTTATTATGTCTTCATCAGGATATAAAATTTTACTGTGATAAAATTTAGATTCTATTTTTTCACGAGCAGCATTTTCTGGCGTAGAATAGCCTATACCACTTATATTTTGTGAAGCAATTTCTGGGTCGCACAAAAAATTAATATACATCATGGCTTCTTTTGGATGCTCAGCATTCGCTGGTACACAAATAGAATTTAAAAATTTATTTGTGTTTTTAGGAATCGTAAAACCCAAGTTTTTATCTTTGTTATTTATTATCCAAGCATCAGCATAGTAAGGAGCTAAAGCAGTTTCTCCAGAAGATACCCTTTCAAACACTTGATCGGACACATAGCCCTTTATTAGGGGCTTTTGTTTAATTATCTCGTTCGCAGCCATTTCTAACTCATTCTTATTTGTAGTGTTTATAGAAAAACCTAATTTCAATAGAGCTATCAAAAAAGAATCTCTAGGATTGCCCTCAAACATTAAAATATTCTTTTCATATTTTTTATTCCACAAAATATTCCAATCAATTTCTTTTTCAAGTTCACTAACTATAGATTTGTTATAATATATTCCTATAATACCCCAAGTATATGGCAATGAATATTCATTTTGTGGATCATGCTCTAAATTTTTGAACTCCTCATCTATATAAGAACTATTTGGTATTAAACTAAAATCTAGCTTTTGCAACATATTTTCTTTTTTTAGTTTATCTATCATGTAATCAGACGGAATTATTACGTCATATTTTGTACCAGACGCTGCAAGCTTTGCATATAAAGATTCGTTATCCGGATAGGTCGTATAATTTATCTTTATACCGGTATTTTTTTCGAATTCTTCATTTACATTTAAATAACCGTTAGTACCATCTGAAATATGATTTCCCCAATTGTAAACATTCAAAATTAAACTAGCTTCTTTATTTTGTTTGCTCAACATAATATATTTAAATAAAATAAAAGCGGCAAAACCCAAAATTAAAAAAAATAGTATAAAAAATATAATCTTATTTTTTTTAAATCCAAAATTCATATTAAATTTCTCCTGTTTTAAAAACCTTTTTATTTTCTCTAAGATTTATTATTATTAGTAAAATAAAAACCAGAAAAAAGAGCACGCTAGAAAGCGCATTTATTTCAGGACTTACTACTTTTCTTGACATAGAATAAATCGCAACAGAAAGAGTTTGAACAGATCCACCTGTGAAGTAGCTTATAACAAAATCATCTATAGAAACTGTAAACGCTAAAATAAAACCAGTAATAATGCCTGGTAAAATTTCTTTTAAAATTACTTTTAAAAAAGAATAAGCAGGAGATGCACCTAGATCAAGAGCTGCACTGTAAACATTAGGATTCAATTCACTAATTTTTGGAGCAATCGAAAGTATAACATATGGAATACAAAACGTAGTATGAGAAAGTATCAATGTAAATAAGCCTTGACCTAAAATTTTAAAATTTTGATTTATAAAAACAAAAAGTAGCATAAGAGAAACACCGGTAATTACTTCAGGATTTATTAAGGGAATATTAGCTATATTTATTAAAATTTTTTTAGGAATCTTTTTAAGATTCTGCACACCTATTATTGCAAAAGTTCCCAAAATCGTTGCAATGGAAGATGAAACAACAGCTACTATTAACGTGTTTAAAACTGAACCAAGTATTTCTTTATCTGAAAAAAGTATTTTATACCAATAAAATGTAAAACCAGCAAAATTCATTTGTTCTTTTGACGAATTAAAAGAAAAAATTATCAAAATTACTATAGGCAGATACAGAAATAAAAAAACCAAAAATAAACAAGCTTTTGAAAGAATTTTTTTTATATTACTAGTGCTCCTTTTTTGCTTTTATTTTCATTTTGCAGTTGATTAATTATTCCAGTGCAGATCAAAAGTAAAATCATCAAAACTAAAGAAATAGCTGACCCAATATGAGGATCGTATATACCACCCAAAAAATGCATGTCGATTATATCACCAACAAGAAAATTTTGCCTACCCCCCAGCATTTTTGAAAGTATGAATGTACTCACAGACGGTATAAAAACCATAGCTATTCCCGATACGATTCCCGGAATACTGAGGGGAAAAATTACTTTAACAAATGTCATAAAATAATTTGCACCCAAATCTTTAGCAGCATCTAAAAGTTTTTCGTCAATCTCTACAAGACTAGAATGTATTGGCAATATCATATAAGTTAAAAAATTGTAAACCATACCTAAAATAACCGCACCTTCTGTATTCATCATATTAAATTTAGAGAAACCAAAACTTGATAAAATACCGTTTATAAAACCGTTATCTTGCAAAATAAACATTAAAGAATAAATCTTTAATAAGAAATTCATCCACATAGGAAGCATCACAAGTATTATTAAAATTTTTTGTAATTTGACATTCAATCTTGAAATAATAAGAGCAGAAAGATATCCCACTACCAAACATATAGCAGTTGCTTTAAATCCAAGCCACAGTGATCGCAAAAAAACATCAGGATATAAAAAAACTTCACATAAATTCCGCGTAGTAAATTTCCCTGATTCATCCGTTAGTCCAAAAAACAAAACTAAAACCATTGGTACAATTATAAAAACTATGCACCAAACTATATAAGGAGTAAGTATTATTCTTTTTTTCATATAAGCACCCCATTAATTGTGCCATGTAATTATTTAAAACTATTTATAATTTTTTACCACACTCATAAAAATTAGTATATAAATTTTTTAATATTTTTACACTTTTAATATTAAGATTTTTTTAAGTTTGTATTATGTTCGTACGCTTCATACATTTCGTCGCTGAATGTACTGTAGTCCCCATACTCGCCAGAATATTTAGATTTTCTCATCGTATGAATATCATCCGCAAAAAGTTTTATACCTATTTTACTACCTACTTCTATAAATTTTGTTGTTTGTACCATCCATTTAAAGCTATCTACATCGATTATCATTTCATAATGCACACCTTTAAATACAACAGAAGTAATCACACCTTTTAAGTCAGAATCCTCAGGTTTTACTACTTTAACATCTTCTGGACGTATAACAATATCTACTTTTTCTTTTTTTTTGAATCCTTTATCAAGACACCTAAACTTTCGACCAGCAAAAGTTACTAAAAAATCATCAAGAATAACACCATCTAAAATATTACTTTCACCCATAAAATCTGCAACAAATGCATTTTCAGGCTCGTTATATACTTTAATCGGAGAGCCTATCTGCTGAATTTTTCCTCTATCCAAAACTACAATTCTATCTGACATAGATAAAGCTTCTTCTTGATCATGTGTTACAAAAACAAAAGTTATATTAGTTTCATGTTGTATAGTTTTTAACTGAATTTGCATATCTTTACGAAGTTTCAAATCAAGCGCCGCTAAAGGTTCATCTAAAAGTAAAACTTTCGGATCTACCGCCAAAGCTCTAGCTATAGTCACTCTTTGTTGTTGTCCACCTGAAAGCGACATAAGATCTCTTGTTTCAAAATCTTCAAGACTTACCATTTTTAACATCTTTTTAACTTTGATAGCTATTTCACGCTCTGTTTTTTTTCGCACTCTCATGCCAAAAGCAACGTTTTCGTAAACATTCATATGTGGAAAAAGAGCATAATTTTGAAAAATAGTATTAACGTTTCTTTTGTAAGGAGGTGTGTGTGTTATATCCTTATTTTGAAAAAAAACTCTACCTTTATCAGGAATCAAAAAACCACCTATTATTTTAAGAATAGTCGTTTTCCCACATCCAGAAGGACCTAGAAGAGTAATAAATTCTGAATTTTTTATAATTAAACTAAAATTATCAAGAACTTTACAAGAGTCAAAAAAAACACTAACACCTTGTAAGCTTATCATTTCGTTCAACAATAGACTTACTCCTTTTAAAATTCATATTTTTATAGCGAACTTGTGATTTTTTAGGTTTGTAAAGTAAACACAGGCTTATGTAACAAAAGACAAGAAGCTCAAAAAAAATTAAGCTTCTTGCATAATAGTTATCCATTAATTCTGCTGAAATAAAACTTTAGTACATTCCCCCACCCATGCCAGGATCCATTCCTGGAGCAGCAGCCGCCGCAGAAGGTGGTTCTTTTACATCAAACACCAGCGCTTCTGTAGTAAGCACCATACTCGCTATAGAAGCAGCGTTTTCCAAAGCTGAACGCGTAACCTTAGTCGGATCGACAATACCAGATGAGATCATGTCCCCATATTCACTAATCTTAGCATTATATCCAAAACCAGGAACATTTTTATTTTTAACTCTCTCCACTATCACAGATCCTTCCAACCCAGCATTTGTCGAAATCTGTTTAAGAGGTTCTTCCAAAGCTTTTATAACTATATTCATTCCAGTTCTTTTGTCACCCTGTACAGTTTTAGCTAACTGTATCACGCTAGGAATTGCATTAATAAGAGCTATACCTCCGCCAGCGACAATACCTTCCTCAACTGCGGCTTTTGTTGCAGCCAAAGCATCTTCTATACGAAGCTTTTTCTCTTTCATTTCTACTTCGGTAGCAGCACCAACCTTTAAAACAGCAACTCCTCCCGAAAGCTTCGCGAGCCTTTCTTGCAACTTCTCACGATCAAAATCAGAAGTAGTTTCAGATATCTGATTTCTTATCTGAGTAATTCTTGACTTTATTTTTGAAATTTTACCAGCGCCATCTATTATAATAGTACTTTCTTTTTCTATTTTGACTCTACGAGCCTGTCCGAGTTGTTCTAAAGTCGTATCTTTAAGATCAAGACCAATCTCTTCCGAAATCACTTGGCCTCCAGTCAAAATAGCAATATCCTGAAGTATTTCTTTTCGCCTATCACCAAAACCAGGAGCCTTAACAGCGACACAAGTAAAAGTCCCACGCAATTTGTTAACAATAAGAGTCGAAAGGGCTTCTCCTTCTATATCCTCAGCTATTATCACAAGCTTTTTGCCAGTTTTTACTATTTGTTCTAACATTGGCAAAATTTCCTGGATATTAGTAATTTTCTTGTCAGTTATCAAAATATACGCATCCTCAACATTTGCGATCATTTTATCAGTGTCAGTTACAAAATACGGGGTTATATATCCGCGATCAAACATCATTCCTTCTACTACTTTAGAATAAGTTTCAGCAGTTTCAGACTCCTCGACAGTTATAACACCGTCAGAAGTCACTTTATCCATAGCTTCAGCTATTAAATTTCCAATAAACTCATCTGCTGCAGATATAGTAGCAACTCGTGCAATATCATCAGAACCAGAAACTTTTTTTGAATTCTTCACAATATTCTTGACCGCAACTTCAACTGCTTTTTTTATTCCTTGCTTTAAAATCATAGGATTCGCACCTGAAGTCACATTTTTCATGCCTTCCTTGATAAGACTCTGTGCAAGTAAAGTAGCGGTCGTCGTACCGTCACCTGCTACATCGTTTGTCTTAGTAGCAACTTCTTTGACAAGCTGCGCTCCCATATTTTCTGCAGGATCATCCAATTCAATTTCCTTCGCTATGGTAACCCCATCATTTGTAATAACTGGTGGCCCAAATTTTTTGTCAAGTACCACATTTCGTCCTTTTGGTCCTAACGTAATTTTGACAGTGTCCGCCAAACGATCTATACCCTTCAACAAAGTTTTTCTAGCATCATCTGATTGGGTAATTTTTTTAGCCATATAATTTTCCTCCAAAATTTCAATTCTAAACTAGCTCAAACAAGTCAGAGCTTTAAGTAACTTAATAATTTTAGCTAATTTTTACAAAAAAACTGTAAAAACACATTACATCAAATTTTTGTACTATTTTACTACTGCTAAAATATCGGATTGTTTTACTATAATATACTCCTGCCCTTCTAATTTAACTTCTGTACCAGAATACTTGGTAGCAATTACTTTATCTCCCGGTTTAACATACATATCCACTTGTTTTCCATCAACCATTCCACCTGGTCCTACTGCCAAGACAGAAGCAATTTGCGGCTTTTCTTTTGCAGAATTTGCAAGTAAAATACCACTCTTAGTGGCCTCCTCAGCTTCTTGCAGTTGTACTACCACTTTGTCCAAAAGGGGTTCAATTCTCATAGCTCTCCTCCTTGAATTTTTAGTTTATACTCTTAGCAACGTCCTAAAACCAAAGAATACCAAACACAAACTAGTATTCCAAAGCCAAAAAACGTCCGCAATAATTCTATAAGCTGATACTTCAAAAATCAAGCAATCAAATAGAAATTCTGAAGATTCTACTCTCAAAAAAAGATAAAAAAATCGTAACCTTCAGTGTTTTTCATTTGGAAACATATATTTGGTAACAATACTGTCGTAATAATCTGTCTCTCTAGCAACACTCCACCATTTCTCTACATTGTAGGGAACAGGCCCCTTCCAAGGTTTTTCATCTCCAGCGTAATGAATAATAACAGGATTTTTCCATCCTTCGTTCCATTGAGACTCTGAAAAAATTAAAGAACACTTTTTATGATCTTGGCCGTAAGGCTTATTTGAAAACATATAGATTTGATTATTATATTTAAAGGGTAAAAGTAAAATATGAGAATAACATGTAACATTAATCGTGGTCTGGTCGTGTTGTTCGGGGTTATGATGAGTCTTCAAAAACTCATGAAATTTTTCTTCTACGTCATTTTCTCTAATAGCTTTCAAATCCCAAAGTAAAACTCCAGAGTTTATATAATGTGTAAAATCTGAAAGACCAATATTTTTTCCGTATTTTTCCCTATTTTTTTCTTCATTTTCATCTTTTACAGCTTGTTTAGAATCAGGCACACCGGCAATCCAATTTCCTTCTAAATTTATTTCATACAACTCTTTGAGGTCCGAATTTATAATTGTATCAGTATCAACATAAATACACTTCTCCCTAGTTTTTAGAACAGAAGGAATTCTTAGTCTATAATAAACAACTTTTGAAAAATGTTTTGAAATATAGCCGTTTTCAAAACAACCTCTCATATTTATAAATTCTATCTCACCCTTATCTTTGTAACCGTCAAGTGAACTCAAAATCTCTTTTTTGCTTTCTTCTTTGAATTCGTTTGTAACTAACACATTTACTTTGTAAAACGTATCTGCGCCCGCAGCTTTAAACAAAGACCTGAGAGCCACAAGAGTTTGATGAGCATAACCATCATCTGTTGTAACTACAATTGGCACACCATCTGTCAAATTTTTTTCAACATCCGGTTCACTCCAAACAATATCCCCTCGAAAAAAGTTTTTGAAAGTAAAATAAATTTTCTCCCGATACTTATAAGATAAAACAGCTACAACAACAAAAAAAACAGTCATTAAAGCAGTAATAACTATAGTTTTGAATTTCTCTCTAGCGAGCCTCAAAATGACATCCTCCAATACACAATCACTACTACGAACTCATGCGTCACAAATAATGTTCACGGAAACATTCTACTCAATATATCACGTCGTTCTCCATCTTTCAGAAGCTCAAGATGGAGATGTGGACAACTAGAATCACCAGTGCTTCCAACATAACCTATTACATCGCCTCTTAATACTCTTTGACCTACTTGCACTACAATAACGCTCATATGTGCATAGCGTGTAGCATAACCCGAACCATGATCAATAGTAACATAAAGTCCCCAACCAGAGCCGTATCCAGAATTATTAACTTGTATCACAACCCCATCTGCCACAGCACAAATTTCATCTCCGTAACATGCCAAGAAATCAACACCGCGATGTTTTCCTCCATTGTCACCAAAACGCATTCCTATTTTGTAATTACTAAGTGGAGGAGAAAAAGTTCCTATTTCCGTTTGACTGTTATAGCTCCTACTGGCGACTGTGCTTCCATGAGAATACAGTGCTTTTAATTCATCTTCTATCTTGTCTTTTTCAGTTTCTACTCCTTCTCTTTCATTTCGAAGGTCCTCACATTCTTTAGCATTATTAATTTTAATTTTTTCTAATTCGTCCTTTTTAATTTGAACCACAGAATGTTCAAATCGTACAGCCTCAAAATACTCATTCAGTTCTGTTTGTTGAACTTTTACTCTTTCAGCCTCTGCCCTTAATCTATTAACAAGGTCCCCAGTAAAACATACAATTTCATACATCATACTCAATTTTGAAAAAATATCAGATAAAGTAGACGAACTACTAAACAACTCAAACAAAGTCTCTGCAGGAATCATATCTAAAACCTTTATTTTTTTAGCTAAAAGCCCCAAATCTTGCTCAATTTTCTGGTTCGAATACTCAATTTCTTTTTGTTTTGCCATACTTTCTTGTTCGAGCTTAGAAGAATGTAAATTGATCTGATCTATTTGTTCCTGAAGAATTTTAATCTGCGTAGAAACATCATCTAAACTTCTTTCTTTTTCTTTTATGTCTTTATCTAATAAATTTAATTTTTCTTCAATTTCTTCCTTTGTTTTTAAAAATCTTTCTCTTTTTTCGCTAAAATTATTAGTTCTATAAGTATCTGCAATTTTTTTTCCTGAGTGAATAAATGTAGATAAAACAACAAACAGGCTAATAAAAATAAAACTAAAAAATTTAAATAGCTTTTTCACAGACTAGACCTCCAAAAAAAACGCATAAAAATACAAAAAATTTCTAAATTATTACGAAGTTATTACAAATTTGTAACTGGATTTTAACACAGTTGTTCCTAGGTATCAACACCTCAAATATTTAAAATTTTTTAAAATTACAAAGTAAATTTTAAGCGCATTTTCGAAAGATAATATTTATTACGTAATAATTCTGTTATTTTGTTTTAAAAATTAATAATTAAGACACTTCATCATAAAAATCTTTATACATATTTTTACACTTATTTAACATGTTTTCGGCAAAGATTGCATAACCACATTTTGAATCATTTAAAAATACATGAGTCAACGCACCGACTAACATACCATTTTGTATCAAAGGACTACCGCTCATTCCTTGAACAATACCACCTGTAATTTTTAAAAGTTCCGGATCAGTTATCTCAACCACCATGTTTTTAGTTGGAGAGTTTTTTTTGTAATTTAATTCTCTAATTCTAACGGCAAACTCCTCTTTTTTTTCTCCACGGACAGTAGAAATAATTTTTGCATCTCCTACTCTAACTTGTTGTTTCATAGCAACTGGAATTTTTTCCTCATTATAGACTTTTATTTTTAATCGGCCGTAAACACCAGTATTTGCGTTGAAATCAAGCGTACCAATAGCATTTTGATTAGTAAAATGTCCCTTGAGCTCACCTGGCATACCTTTTCCACCTTTTGTTACCCCACTAATGTTCGCTGAAACTATTTCTCCATGATTCAAAGGTAAGGGTTCGCCTATCTCTACATCGCATATAGCGTGGCCAAGTCCTGCAAACTGTCCTGTATCTGGGTCAAAAAATGTCATAATGCCAATGCCAGCAGAGCTATCTCTAACTAAAATACCAGCTCTATAGTGATTGTCGTCTACACATTTAACAGGATTAAGCTTGACATTGAATGTCATATCATTTCGTTTTGCATCGACTGACAAAGTTTTTCCAGCTGATTCTCCAACCAATCGTTCAACAGTTTCGTTACTGTCAACTTCTTTGCCGTCTATTGCTAAAACAGCGTCTCCAATTTTAAGTCCAGCCAAGTCAGTGGGGTTTTTAAGACCTTGTTCTGTTTTTACACCAGGCATACCAACTATTACTACACCTTTTGTAAATATTTTTACCCCAAAAGCTTCTCCGCAAGGTACAACTGTTTTTTCTTCTACAACTTTAACTTCTACATTCTTTACAGGAACTATGTTCATAAGTTTGACTTGAGCTTTATAAGTCTTATCATTTTCTGCAGTATCTCTATCGATTCTGAAAAATTTGTTCGTATCTATGTTGGCTGTTAACGGCAATACACTATTTAATTCAACATTAGTAGTTCCTTCAGTCACATTTATTTCAACAGGAAGGTTTTCAGATTCAAACGATGCAATCGTTAAAATAAATATAAAAAACACAAAACATAAAATTGCTGATACTTTAAAAAGTTTTTTCATCGTTTTGTACCTTCTTTTTTGATCTGTTAAAAAAATATTTAAAAATGTTTAAACAAATGCATTTGATGAAACTATTTTTGCCAGTAAATTTTTATAAATTCACAGAATAAATTTATTTTTTAGTAATTATTTGGAAACAATAAAATTAAATAGGAGGAATAAAAATGAAAAAATTATTATCAATGTCAAATATAAAAAAGTCGTACGCTATAGGAGATAACAACGTTAGCGTACTTAAGGGTATAGATCTCGATATTAATTACGGAGAGTTCATATCAATAGTGGGCTCATCTGGTTCTGGAAAAACTACACTAATGAATATAATCGGTTGTCTTGATACTCCAACTTCTGGGGAATATATCTTGGAAGAAGACCCGGTCTCCGATATGAATGAAAATAAGCTCTGTATTGTAAGAAACAAAACTATTGGTTTCGTTTTTCAAAGTTTTAATTTGATACCAACTCTGAACGCACTTGAAAATGTAGAACTTCCGTTGCTTTATAGAAATATTTCGAAAGATGTACGCCGTAAAATAGCAAAAAAAGCCTTGGAACAAGTTGGCCTTGCCGACAGAATATATCATAAACCGTGCGAACTTTCCGGAGGTCAACAACAAAGAGTTTCTATATCAAGAGCCATAGTAGGCAATCCAGCAATTATTCTTGCTGATGAACCCACTGGAAACTTAGATTCAACCTCAAGTATCGCTATCCTAGAACTAATCGAATCTTTAAGAAATGAAAAAAAATCTATCATATTAATAACACACGACAGTTCTATTGCTTCAAAATCTGATAAAATTATAAAAATTAGAGACGGAAGAATTGACAATATTAAATAAATAAATAACAATGATACGCATAACAAATTCAGGCTTGGCATTTCTGTTGTATCTATTATTTTGGGTATTCTAAAAATAAATTTTTTTGCTTATTTTAAAGCTTGAAAAGGAAATGAGTTTTAGCAGTGTCTAAAAAAACTTTCTATATAACGACTCCAATTTACTATCCTTCCGGCAATGCGCACATCGGCCATGCATACAGTACAGTAGCAGCTGATGTGATAGCTAGGTTTAAGAGGCTTGTTGGTTTTGATGTCGTTTTCTTAACTGGAATGGATGAACATGGACAAAAAATAGAATTGACTGCGAAAGATAAAAAAGTTACCCCTCAAGAACTCGTAGATAATATATCTTCAAAATTTGAAAAGCTTTGGAAAATTCTTAACATTTCAAATGACCAATTCATAAGAACTACTAGTAATTTTCATAAAAAAGCTGTTAAAAAAATATTTACTTTATTAAAATCAAAACAAAAGATTTATAAAGGTTTCTACAAAGGATGGTACTGTACACCATGTGAAGCTTTTTGGACTGAGACTCAATTAGACGAAAATTACAAATGTCCGGATTGCAAGAGAGATGTTAAATTAACAAAAGATGAAGCTTATTTTTTCAAACTTTCTGAATATTCTGATAAAATTTTGCAACTTTATGAAAAAAACAAAAATTTTATAAAGCCTGCGAGCCGATTAAACGAGATGATTAATTTCGTCGAAAATGGTCTTGAGGATCTCTGCATAAGCAGGACTAGTTTTAGTTGGGGGATAAAAGTTCCAAACGACGAAAAGCATGTAATTTATGTCTGGCTAGATGCTCTGACCAATTATATCACTGCTCTTGGATATATGAGCGATAATAATCGTAAATTTGAAAGTTACTGGCCAGCAGATTTACATATTGTCGGAAAAGAAATAGTAAGATTTCATGCTGTAATATGGCCCGCCATTTTAATGGCTCTTGATCTTCCTTTGCCAAAAAAAATTTTTGGACACGGATGGTGGCTTACTAAAGATTCTTCAAAAATGTCAAAATCAAAGGGCGATGTGATAGATCCCGCATATCTTTGTAAAAAATATTCAGTAGATGCTGTAAGATACTTTTTGTTACGTCAAGTCCCCTTCGGCACAGATGGAACATTTTCTTTTGAAGCTTTCTTTAAAAGGTTAAACTCGGATCTTGCAAATGACCTTGGAAACCTTGTATTTAGATTAATTTCAATGATAGAACGCTATTTTCAAGGAAAACTCCCCGAGCAAAAAGAAGCGGAAGAAAAAGATAAGATTCTTATACATAGTCTTGTCAGTGCTCACAAAAAAGTAGCTTACAACATAGAACGCTTGTCTTTTTCACTTGCTCTTAAAGAAATTTTTAAACTCGTAACTGCATGCAACAAATACATAGATGATACTGCACCATGGAAACTTTTAGAAAATAAAAACAAAAACATAAGGTTAGCAACGATCTTATATAATCTCTGCGAATCTTTGAGAATTATTTCTTTACTGCTGTACCCTTTTATGCCAGATACCAGTTGCAAAATAAGAAAACAACTAACAATAGATAAAACTATTAATTGGGAAGATGCTAAAAGATTTGGACTTTTTAAAGCTAGTATTCCTATTACTAAACAAGAGGTGATTTTTCCAAGAATTTACTTAGAAAAAGAAAAACTTTAAGCTGATGATCTAAAGTCAATGAAATGACTATTTAATACAAACTTAGCAGAGGAAAATTGGCATGAATTTAATTTTTGACACACACGCTCACTATCATGATAGTGCTTTTGATATTGATCGAAAAAAACTTTTGGATCGTCTTCCAAGTTTTGGAGTGTCAGGTGTAATAAATTGTTCCACAAATCTCGAAAATGCAGAAGAAACCATAAAGCTCTGCAAAAAGTACGAATATATTTTCGCAGGAATTGGCATCCATCCTTTATATGTCAAGGATTTACAAGAAAACTATCAGGAAAAAGTTATACATTTAGCTAAAGAAAACAGAAAAGTAGTATGCATAGGAGAAATAGGTCTTGATTATTACCACAACAAAGAAAATAAAGAAGAACAAAAAGAGTTTTTTGAAAACCAAATTAAAATTGCAAAAAAACTTGATTTGCCTGTGGTAGTCCACGATAGAGAATCTCACGAAGATGTACTGAAAATTTTAGAAAAACATAAACCCAAAGGCGTCGTGCACTGCTTTTCGGGAGATTCTCAGATGGCAAATAAACTCGTAGAGATAGGCATGTATCTTGGCTTTGGAGGAACAGTTACTTTTAGAAATACCGAACAAATTAAAGATGTTCTACTTAATATTCCCGAGGAGAGAATTCTACTTGAAACTGACGCGCCATACCTTGCACCAAAACCCTTCAGAAAAAAACGCTGTGATTCTTCTTTCATACTTTACACAGCAAAAAAAATAGCTGAGATAAAAAATACTTCCATACACGACCTTCTTTGGGCAACAAAAGAAAATGCTTGTGATTTGTTTAGTCTATCTTTTTAAAATTAATCAAGCAACTTCTTTTTTTGTTTGACTCGTTTTTTTAGTTTCACCAGGCGGCCCTCTATAAACGTTTTTTTCTCTTAGTGTCTCCGGACTTTTAAAGTTTTCACCTGCTATACTCATAGTTGCGTTTTTTACGGCTAACATTAGTTTCAAAGATAGCATTCTACTTAATAACATTACTTTTTTTTTACGGTTGCAACTGAATTTTGGAAAAATCATACTTTTTTCTCCATTTATATTAAAATTTTTGTTATATATTAATAAAATTTTTAAATTATTTTTAATTTTTTTACACAAAATGCATAAAAATTTCTAAATAAATTCTAGTTAACACAAACTGTCGAACTGTGTTGTATTACGCAAACTTTTTAGGAAGTTAACAAAATATTTTAGGCAAAAAAGATAGTTCTTAGTTGTTATATATATATTTTTGTATACTTTCAATAAAATTTCTTATTATAATCTGATTATTTTTATAAAAAACTCACAAAAAAAATTCAACAAACTATTCAACAAAATAAAATGTGTACAATGTTAGCACTATGCTATTATGATAACGATTAGAACTTAAAAAGGATTTTTAAAAAAATAAAATAGTATTTAACGAATCCTGTTAATACATATCATAACAGCATATGATTAACTTAAATGTCTGAAAGAAAGGGGAACTATTGAAAAATCCATTTTCGAAAGCAAAAAATGTACACTTCATAGGAATTGGTGGCTCTGGTATGTGTGCTATTGCTGAGATTTTACTTAACCGAGGGTACAAAATAACAGGCTCTGACAATTATAATTCGGATACTCTTAGGCGTATGAGATCTTTAGGTATTTCAGTAACAACAAAACACAGTGCAGAAAATATAAAAAATACTGATTTAATTATTTACTCAGCAGCTATAAAACCAAATAATCCAGAGCTCATTTTTGCTAGAGAAAAAAATATGAACTGTCTGGAACGTTCTGTTGTACTTGGAATCTTAATGTCAGAATATAAAAATACTATAGCAATTTCTGGCACACACGGAAAAACAACTACAACTGCGATGACAACACAGATATTTTTTGATGCAAAAACCAAGCCTACCGCAGTAATTGGAGGATATTTACCTAGTATAAAAAGCAATGCTTTAATTGGAGAATCTGAAACTATAATCTGTGAAGCTTGTGAATATGTCGATACTTTTTTACAACTACATCCAAAAACTGCTGTTCTACTTAACATAGAAGCAGATCATCTTGATTACTTTAAAAATTTTAAAAATTTAAAACTTTCTTTTGAAAAGTTTGTTAGACAAATAAAATCAAAATTAATAGCTAACGGCGACGATACAAATGTTTTAGAAATTGCAAAAAATACAGATATAGATTTAATAACTTTTGGGTTTAGTAGAAACAATAGTTATCAAGCAAAGTTTTCATTAATAGATAAGAAAAAAAGCACGTTTTCTGTTTTTTTAAATGATAAAAAACTTTTTGATATACATCTTAAAATACCGGGGATTCACAATACATACAATGCATTGGCTTCGATTGCAGTTGCATACGAAAACGGTATTAAGTTAAGCGATATAAAAAAATCTTTAGAAAATTTTGTAGGCGTCCACAGACGTTTTGAAATACTCGGAAAAATAAACAATATAACAATAGCAGATGATTTTGCTCATCATCCAACGGAATTAAGATTAACTCTAAACACAGCTACTAACCTTGGTTACAAGAGAGTAATAGCGATATTCCAACCGCATACCTATTCAAGAACATACACCTTTTTAAGCAATTTTGCAGATGCACTTTCGATAGCAGATAAAGTTATAATTTCGCAAATTTTGCCGGTAAGAGAAAAGAACATTTATAACATACATGCAGAAGATCTTGCAAAAAAAATAAACGAATCTGTTTGGTTTGAAACGTTTGAAGAAATAACAAACTACATATTAAAAAATGCAAAACCAAATGATCTTGTAATTACACTCGGTGGTGGAAATATCTACGTTTGTGCAAATATGATACTCGAAGCATTAAAATTTAAAAAAACCGTTTAATTATTAGGTTTCCTGCAAAACTAAATTTCAAGCTCAAAGTTATAAATCCCAGTCACAAGATTAAATCGTAAATTAAATTCTTTTCCTGTTTTTATTGACGTTTTAATAAACGTAAGTTCAAAAAATTTAAGATCTTTTTGTATAAAAACGGACGAGCTTGCCGATCAAAGCAAAGTCCAATACTATCCGAACTCTATTGGCGCAAATGTGGCAGGCAGGCACCCACACGATGCAAAAGTCATCGTTCTTACCATGGGGAGGGGACAAACAGATGCCACCTATGCGGTGACGCATGGTTAAAACGCGGTATGTCAACACTAATCAAACCAAAAATTAAACTATATCATTTCACAGTTTCATATAAGTATCAAAAACAAAACTATATGACAGAACTCATTTAAACCAATAACAAACAAACTTTCAAAAAAACTACAGACAAAAAACTAGAAAAAATCTCTCAAACTTTCAAAATATTAGCTGAAAATTTTCGTATGGTCGAGGTGACAGGGCTCGAACCTGCGGCATCTTGGTCCCAAACCAAGCACTCTACCAACTGAGCTACACCTCGATACCTACCCATTGTACACCAAAATTCGGTGCGGGCAACAGGATTTGAACCTGCAAGAAATTTCTTTCATACGGACCTGAACCGTACGCGTCTGCCATTCCGCCATGCCCGCTAATAAGAATCCATTGATGGATCTCTAAATGATGAACAATTTTGGCTAATTTTTTACGTTTTTCGTTAAAAAGCCTCGATTTAGCACTAATAAACCTACATTTTTTGCCTCAAATTGTAAGAAACTAGCTCAAAATTCATTTCGCTAAAAATCGTTAACAAATTCTAAGTTAATTTTTCAGTATGCTAATGCTCATCTAAAAAAACATCTAGATCATAGCAAATTGTAAATAAGCTTTCAATTTTTGTGTTAAGCCAAAGTAATTGGTGACTATGTCGAAATATTATTAATAATTTAAAGTTAACAGTGCATTTTCACACTGCTATCTTTTTTAAAAAATGCATAAACATCAAAAAACAACGCAATATTCTAAAATTAAGATTAGGAGAACATTTTTGAAAAAACTTAAATTAAATAAGAATTTCTTTATTCTTCTTGCTATCTTGCTTGTTTTTATTTCGATTTTGTTTTTTGAAGTTTGGAAAAAACAAAATAAAATAATAGTTGAAAAATTTACAGCCCCTGAGAGTAATCTGAAACAAAATTTGGAATCACTAGCAAAACTTCTAGATAATAAAGAGTTTGAAAAATAAAAAAAGATTTCAGATAATTCTAATTGTCATAACGAAAAAACACTACAAAACTTGGGATATAAAGTTTTTATTGATAAAAAAATACACAATATTTTGAAAAAAAATTTACATTTTCAGGCTATCATAGACGAAGGTGCAGGAGTTGTTTATGGAGTTTTTGAAAAAAATGTATGATTTTAACCTTTCCCAGAAATCAAATTGGGTTGTTATAGATGTAGGATTCAATATAGGAGCAACCACTATCTTTTTTAGCAGAAAGGAAAACGTAAAAAAATATATGCATTCGAACCTGTAACTTCCACATGCAAAATGGGGCTAAATAATTTAAGACTTAGCTCTTGTGAAAAAAAGTAGAATTATTTAATTACGGTCTTGGCGACTTTAATGATGTAAAAACAGTAAAATTTAATCCCTATGTTACTGAGGGCACATCTAGTGTTTTTGAAACAGATGAAGGAATAGATTGTCAAATTCATATTAAAAAAGCTTCAGAAATATTGAAACCTATTTTAAAACGACATTCTTTCAAAAAATATTTTTGAAACTTGATTGTGAAGGTGTCGAAATGTCGATCATGAAAGATCTTCAGTCAAAAAATATGTTAAACAATTTTGATACCATAATAATGGAATACCATCTAGGTTGTGGAAATAAAATAAAGAAAATACTAATAAAAAATAATTTTGATATTTTACCTCATACACCTCTTAATGAAAGATTGGTCATGCTAAGATGCAAAAAAAGAAGTAAATTGTGATCTTGAAAAATATTTTCTTCATAATGGGGATTTTCTATGAAAAAAATCATTTTTTTATTATTACCTGTTTTATTTTTAACAGTTTTTATCTATTACATTGCACTCAAGGAACTAAACAAAAAAATAAATTCAATGTCTAATTATTGTAATAGTATTAATAATTACGATGGTATTAGTGTAGTTAAATTCAAAGATTGTGGGCTCGGAAATCAAATGTTTATTTATGCTTTCGGAAAAATTTTAGAAAAAAACACAAAGACAAAAGTATTTTTTGAAAAAGACGAACTTGATAATTCCAAAACAAATAGAAAGTTTTGTTTGGATAAAATGAACACAAAAATGGATATCATTTCAAAAAGCGCAGTACAAAATTTAAATTTAAAAACAATAGATTTTGTAGGTACAAAAGAAGCAAGAAGTGTTGATTTATCTATCATAAAAAGTACAGGCAATTACATCTATTACGGTCATTGGGAAAATCCCAATTGGGGTTACACGCAAATTTTAAAAGAACTTTATGAAGATTTTTCAGTAAAAGAAGATTTAGATAAAAAAAATTCAGATATGCTCAAAAAAATTCAAAAAACAAATTCAGTTGCTTTAAATTTTAGAGTAAATAACCCAAAAACAGATGATAGCTCTTTTATATCTTTAGGAAAGAAATATTACAAAAATGCCATGGATTACATAAGTTCAAAAGTTAAAAATCCTCATTATTATATTTTTTCTGAACGTCAAGACTTGTGCAAAGAAATTTTAGATCTAAAAGAAACAAAGCATACTTTTGTTAACATCAACGACGATTCTAAAAACTATCTTGATATGAATCTGATGAAAAATTGTAAACACAATATAACTTCATACAGTACTTTTTCTTGGTGGGGTGCTTTTTTAAATAAAAATGCAAATAAAATCGTAACTCTTCCTAAAGGTGAATGGTATAAAAATATTAATTTAACAGGTAAAAATCTATTTTTTAAAGGCTGTAAATTTATTTCTATAAATTAATAATTAGGGAGAGTCATATTTGATAAAATACAAAATATCTTTTTTAAAAACGCAACATTTCTTAAAAAAAATAAAATCATTCTATCCTGCTTTATTGTTACTCATTGCTTTATGTTTTAACTCTATTTTTGTAAATTTACAAAAATTGCATACTCAAGATAACACCAAAATAGCCGTTATTGTACCTGTTTACAACACAGAAAAATATCTTACGAGTTGTGTAAATTCAATAATCAACCAAACGCTTCGAAAGATTTCTATAATTTTAGTTGACGACTGTTCTACTGATAATTCTTTACAAATATTAAAGAAATATGAAAAAAATAACAGAGTAAAAATTTTACAACATGATCACAATAAAGGTGGAAGTGCGGCAAGAAATACGGGAATTAAATACGCTATATCAATGTTTAAAAATTTGAAATATATAACTTTTGTAGATTCTGATGACATAATAGAGTCAGACACTTATGAAAAAGCCTTTGAAGAAGCTTTAATGGATGATGCTGATATTTTAGCTTTTGCAGCAGATACAAAGCATCCAAGCTTTGAGAATAATAATGGCCTTGATAATAAAAAAGGAGGTCACAAACCAGAAGATAAAGTACTTCGAAATTATAATTTACATGATCGCGTAAAAGCATTTGAAGAAAATGAGATACAAACAGGTTTTCCGATGGTTTGGAACAAACTATATTCTACAAAAATATTTCGAGAAATACTTTTTATGGAAGACCTTCAACCACATGAAGATTTATGTTTTAATGCAATGGCTTATATTAGGGCAAAAACTATCAAATTTATACCTAATGTTTTTTACCATTGGAGAATATATGGGAATTCAACAGGGGATACTACATCACAAGAAAAATCCCTAAAACTTTTAGAACTTTCGCGATCACATATAATTGAAGATTGGAAAAAATGTAAAGTACCAGAAGAAGATATCGAAAAAATTTAAATCACAATTTAAAAGTTAAATTTGCACAAAATTATTTACATGCCCGTATTTGATTTCGAAAATATTCTTAATAATTAGGAGAAAAAATTTGGAATTTAGTGTATTAGGTTTAAAAATAAAAACGAATTTTTTAAACTTGGCTTTGATTGTATGTGCTGTAATACTTTCTGATGCTTCGGGTTTTACTGGTTTTTGGGTATTTTTAGCGATAGTCTTGCACGAAACAGCACACCTTCTAACTTTGTGTATATTTAAATGTCAACCGAAAGAAATACGATTTGCAACATTTGATGTTGTTATAGTAGAAAAAAATTTTGTCCAAAGAAGTTTTTTAAAAGACACACTTATATATATATCTGGCCCTCTTGCTAACATTTTTTTTGCTTTTTTTATTTTGTTTTTACACAAAATATTTAATTTTCAAATTTTATTAGAAATATTTTTAATCAATATAACTTTAGGCTGTTTTAATTTATTACCTATAGTTTTTTTGGACGGCGGAAAAATTCTAAAATTACTTTTAGAATTCAAATTTAATCCTAGGAAATCAAAAAACATTCTTGTTGCAACTTCGATTATAAGCATTGTTCCATTATTGTTGACAGGAATTATAGGAGTTTGCAGTAACAGCTTTAATTTTTCACTTTTATTTCTGTCTATTTATCTTGTCATAATGTTATTAATAAAAAAAATTGAATAAATAAATTAAAAATCTTTTTATGTAAAACGTTTACTTTATCAAATGCACAACTTATCTAGCAGATTTAGTTATTCTATAAGCGTTCTTTATTTGTTGTATTTTGAATTACACTAGCAAAACTTTTTTTTGGCTTTTCAGCAGATATATTTGCAAAATTGATTTTTTTCATCGCTTCCCAAGACTTTTCCAACTCTGCATCTATGTAATTTTTTAATTTATCTTCATTCTTTTTATCAATCGAACACAGTAATACAACAGTAATTATAGATCTGGTATCAAAATCACCAGTTTTGTAAAGTCCATCCAAAACTTGTGCTAACTTTTTTAATTTTGTTTTTTCTAAACTCAAATCTGATGACAAAAACTTATTTACAACGGGTACAATTTTTTCTCTTGTAAATGTTACTGGCCTGATTTCTCCACCATATCTTTCTTTTTCCTCAAAAATTTTAATTTTAAGATCGGGAAATATGTTTACCAACCTATTTATTAAAAAAACTGGATCAGTTTCTGATTTTTCATTTTTCCTTTTCTTTCCGACAATTTTTTTTTGAACACGAGTTTTATCGTAACCAGAGTGAGAAAAAATTCCCATAGAATTTAAAAAATCCTTGGAAATCGTCTCAGCTTGTCTATCTAATTCTACATTTTCATCGAAAAGCCACGAAGAAATAACCTTATCTTCGTCGTTTTTAAGAAAAAAAATCTTGCTATTCAAATTATATTCGACTGTATATCGAATGTTATTTTTTACATATTCAATCGCAAACAAAAAATCATGTGATAAATCATTTGTAACAAAAGCTTCCAAAGCTGTTACTTTTGTCATACTACTCGAAACCAGTGAAAAAATTAAATTGCTCTTGTTGCTTTTTTTATCGTTTTCTTTTCTATTATTCGGAATCATTTTACTCCAAAAACTCAAACTTTTCTCGACCAAACAGTAGTAATTTTATTTTATACATTCTTAAAAAGCAAATTAAATGAGAAATTCTATACTTCTCTGGAAGCTATGCATTTTTAGCTAATCTAAAACTTAAAAAAACTCAAAATATTAAAACTAAGTTGTTTAATATATTTCGTTAATAACCAGATTTTTTGAAAGCTAATACGCTTTTTTGCATAATCTATAAAAAAATTAATCTAAACAGAAGGTGCAATTAATTGAAGAAATTCAACCTTAAAAACATGGATGAAAAAAACAGGAAAAATTTTATAGAAACACTTAAAAACGAATATCCCTTCATAGAACATAAAGTTTTATCAAAAAGTGTTTTGAAAAAAGACATAGATTATATAAAAATTGGAAAAACAAAAAACTCTGTACTCTTTGTAGGTGCTACACATGGTTCAGAATGGATAACTACATCTCTGCTTTTACATTTTTTAGAAGAAATTTGTCAAATAATTGTAAAAAACAAAAAAATAATAGGAATAGATCTAAAAATATTTTTTGAAAATAGTTCAATTATAATTCTACCTTGTTTGAACCCCGATGGTGTTGAAATACAAATAAATGGTTCAAAAAGCGCTAAAAAATACAAAAAATTAGTCTGCAAACATATGTACAATAAATCTTCTATTTGGCAAGCAAATGCCAGAGGAGTAGATCTAAATCACAATTTTGACGCAGGCTGGCAAATAGTACACAAACTTGAAGAGGAAAGTGGAATTTTCGGCCCAACCTCAACCAGATATGGAGGAAAAGCTCCATTTACAGAACCGGAAACGATTGCAATAAAAAAACTGTGCGAGGAGTTTGATTTTAGACATGTAATATCATTTCACAGTCAGGGAAAAGAAATTTTTTGGAAGTACGGTGATTCAACTCCAGCAAGTTCTAAAATTATGGCAAAACTTTTTGCAATTTTAAGTTCTTATAAAATCTCCGAGCCTGAAGGCATGGCAGTAGGTGGTGGCTTAAAAGATTGGTATATTGAAAAATATAAAAAGCCGGGCTTTACAATAGAAGTTGGTTTAGGGGAAAATCCTTTGCTAATTTTTCAGTTACCGGAAATTTATAAAGATTTATTTAAAAGTTTGGTTTTAGCAATAGTTTTGTAATTTGCTAAACTTCTGATTTTAAAATTTTTACCATTTCTCCCACAAACATTTTATGAAAATCTTGCTTTTTATAATTTTCTAAAATAATACTTTTGTCACAAAAACTTTCAGCTGTTAAGAATTGCCCATAGAGTTTTTTGCAACACAGAACAAGGCTTGATTCTTCAAAGTAAGTAAAATTTTCATCTTCTAAAACAGTCATTCCAGTCTCTTTAACTTTATCTACATCTTTTCCCGAAGTTCTACCACAAAAATTTAATATATTTTTAGCATTCTTGTTATTTTTTGTATCTAAAAAACATAACGTAATAAATTTAGTATTTTCGACTATAGAAAAAGTATGCCTCTGCGGTCTTATAAAAAAAAACGCTACATTTTTGTTCCAAAGAGAAGCTAAACCTCCCCAACTCGCAGTCATAGCGTTGATATGATTTTCATGTTTAGCAGTTATGAGCATCCAATTGCGACCTATCAAATCAAATACATTACCGCTTAAAAATTCAGGTTTAATTTGAATAAAATTTTTCACTAAAAACAACTCTCAATCTAGAAAATTCTTAAAATATTTATATTAACAAACAAACTCTTAGATAATTAATTAATATTTATGACATATAGCGTAAAAAAATTATTTGTAAGTTATAAAATTAAAAAGTTCTTTCTAGATTTTTACAAATGTCTTTGTAAATTTTTAAAACTTGAGGAAGCTTTTCTAAACAAAACAAAATATATTTCTCGCAAATCTCAGAAAGTTCAGTACTAATCTCTTCAGAAACTTCAAAAAAGAAAGCTTTTTTTAAAACTGAATAAAAAACATGTAAAAGACACAACATTACACCTTTTTGAAAATAAACAAAATGTGAATCATCTTTTTTTTCTCGACATTTTTGACAAAAAATAATTCCTTCTTCAAATGACCAAAAAAATTTTTTTTCAGATTCGATATGTGAACAAATTATATTTGGAGCGTAACCAACCATACAAAGCAGCCGCATTTCAAATATAGCTTTTAGTCTTTTTTCTTCGACTTCTCCATTGCACAGAAAATTAATTGAGTTAAGCAACAGAGTTAAAACAGAATCAGCACACTCTGCTGTACAAGATAACTCCATACAAAGGTCGCAAAAATATTCGGCAAGAGCAAATTTTTTAATATCATTTTTAAGATCAAAAAACAGCTTTTTTAAACTGCATTCAGATAATACATAATTATCCTTGTTTTTGTATAAAACGAATTCGGAATAAGCAAAAACCAAAGCACCTTTAGCGTTTTGATTTTTAGGATTTTTCACTCCTTTAGCAAAAACACGCAAAAGACCCTCGCTTTGTGTGAAAATAGTCAGCAAACCATCTTTCTCAGAAATATCTGTACAAGAAAAAACCAATCCACTAGTTTTGATTATCAAATTCGACTTTTATTCCTTATTTTATACAATCTCAAATCAATCAAACCCAAAAAGCCAAAATTAACTTTCTTGCTTTTTTAACAAAGCTTTAACGGTATCTGTGGGCTGTGCGCCACTGGCTATCCATTTTTCAGCTTTTTCGCTATCAACTCTAAAAGTTTTAGCTTCCGACATGGGATCATAAAACCCCAATTCTTCTATAAACCTACCGTCACGAGGATATCTTGAATCGGCCACAACTATACGATAAAACGGGCTTTTTTTAGTTCCCATACGACGAAGCCTTATTTTCACTGCCATTTGTTCTTCACCTCCTAATCATATTAAAACCCAAACGGAGTTGTTTTAAATTTTTTATTTTTTTTAAGATGTTTTGTCATATTTTTCATATTCTCAAAACTTTTTAATAGTTTGTTGATATCCTGCAAAGTTGTGCCGCTACCAGACGCTATTCGTTTTTTCCTAGAAAAATTCAAAACCTTAGGGCTTGTCCTTTCAAAGGGAGTCATAGAAAATATTATGGCTTCCATGCGAATTATCTGTCGATCATCGATATCTACTTTTTCAATTTGTTTAGAAACACCAGGAATTTTGGAAAGTATATTTTTTATTGGTCCCATTTTTTTTACTTGAGCAAATTGAACAAGCAAATCGTTAAGATCGAGCTTATTACTCATGATTTTTTTTGCTGTTTCTTTGGCCTTAGTCTCGTCTAGTTTTGATTGGGCTTCTTCTATTAATGTTAAAACGTCTCCCATACCAAGTATTCTGGAAGCTATTCTGTCAGGGTGAAAAGCTTCTAAATCGCCGACTTTTTCACCAGTACCAATGAATTTTATAGGTTTGCCAACTACACTTCTAATAGATAGCGCAGCTCCACCTCGTGTATCGCCATCAAGTTTTGTTAAGATAACACCAGAAACGTTCAAGGTTTCGTTAAACACAGAAGCTACATCAACAGCTGTTTGACCAGTCATAGAATCTATTACTAGCAAAATTTCATTCGGACTTACTTTCGCTTTGATTTTTTTGAGCTCATCCATTAGATATTTATCTATTTGAAGTCTTCCTGCAGTATCTATTAAAACTACGTCATTGCCATAGTCTTTTGCATATTTAATAGCATTTGTAGAAATTTTAACAGGATCTGATTTACCCATTTCAAAAACCGGCACTTTAATTTTGGAAGCTAAAACTTTCAGTTGCTCTATAGCAGCAGGGCGGTAAACATCACACGCAACCAATAAAGGTCTGTGGCCTTTTATTTTTAAATTGAGCGCAAGTTTTACTGCGTGTGTTGTTTTACCAGAGCCTTGCAAACCACATAACAAAACAACAGTTGGCAAACTCGAGATAGTCAATTCTTCGCATTTTTCTCCCATTAAGAAGGTAAGTTCTTCATTGACTATCTTAATCACATTGTGTTCAGGAGTTAAACTTTTTAAAACATCAAAACCAATAGCTCTTTGAGTAACTTTCTCTGTAAAATCTTTTACAACTTTATAATTAACATCAGCCTCCAATAAAGAAAGGCGCACCTCACGCATTACTTCCCTTATATCTTTTTCAGAAAGTTTTCCCTTTGACTTTAGTTTACTAAAAGCAGCCGAAATTTTATTAGACAAATTTTTAAAAATCATGCTGCTTCCCTCCTAATATGTCAAAAGTCTATCAACAGCTTCCTCTATATCTTGAACACAATTTTGAATTTCTTTTGAAAACGAAAGCGTTTTATTAATAAAATTTATTCTTTCGGCTTTTTTTCGTATTGTTTCTACTCTTTTTTTATTTTCTTGAGACTTTTTAAAAAATTCGAGCTTTTCTTCCATTCTAAAAAGCCAAACTTCAGCTCTTTTTATCGCGTCTCTAACACCCTGTCTTGTAATTTTCTGATTTATAGCAATTTCAGAAAGAGAAAGATCCTCATCGTAATAACATCTTGCGGCTTCATATTGTTTTGGTGTCAACATCCTGCCGTAAAAATCTAGAAGACCCGATACTACGAAATTTTTAACCGACACTAAAAATCTCCTATGTTTTTTAGGTTTTTTAAAATCCTCAACGGTCCAGATTCTAACATCAGAAAAATACAAGTGTCAAGTTGTTTTACCACACATGTTACTAAACCTCATGCGAAATTAAAAACATTAAAATCACATTGTGAAAACTAATCAAACTGAAAAGCTAGAAGAGAAAAACTTCAGGCGCTTGGTTGGTGTTAAAATGTATCACAAACCTATTTATTAAATCATAATTTTTTTACTGATGTTTTTAAAATTCAAAATCTTCTTGAACGAATTTTGCAGCATGTTTAAACTTTGAATTTTAAGAAAACCTATTTGATAAATTTCTAATGTTATGTATAAAAAATGTGTGAAAAAATAAAAAATTTTAACTTAAAAATAGGTTTACAGTTTGAATACTTGTTTTAAAACTTCACGTAAGTTCAATGTAAATAAATTTGAGCTTAACGGTATGATTAATAAATTAGCAACAGTAACATTTAAAAACGTAATAGATTCATACCTTTTGTCGGCAATTTATTATTATTTAACAGGCCGAAAATGAATATGGGTTTACATCCAACAAAAACAGCTTCGCCATTGTAGCTAATCATCCTAAATAGGTTACTATAGAATCCCGTGGCTATGGAGTTTGCAAAATGTTATCAAAGAAGTAATATGAAAAAAACAAAAAAAACAAAAGTTAGATATTCGAATAGGCGAATACTTTGATGAACAGATTTTAAGTGGCAGCCAAGGCGAAAATTTCGTAGGAAGAAATAAAATTTTTCCATATCAAAACTCAGCGAATTGTAAAAAGTGCTCAACCAAATTTGTTGAAAATATTAAAAAATTTAATGCTACCTATGATATAAAAAATTTATACAACATTAATAAATGCGAAACATGCTATAAAAACTGGGAAATGTTTGTAAAGTAAAGGATTCACTAAGCATTGCTTAGAGAACTTTTGATATATTTGGGAGTTCCAATGAAAACTAAAAATAAAACAAAAAAATTTATAACTGATATTTTACTATATTAAAAAAAGGAACAAAACAAATGATTACTAAGAGTTTTATATTAAAAGCTCGTCTATTTGAAAATGGAATTAATATCTCTAAAAATGCAAAAAAATTTCTAAATTCTAAATCAAGTACCTGGTTTATGGATAATCATTATATCACGTGTACTGGAATTTTAATGCATTTTGAAGATCAATATATTACCGTTATTTCCATATGGAGAAGCAAATATTCTTTCAAATGCAGAAATGCAGAGTTATTTATTTCAGTAAAACTAAAAAGTGAGCAAATTTGCGAAAAATATGGTATTAGGATGGGTCCACTTTGTAAGCCATGTTCTCATAACACGCTCTAGGAATAACAATATGAAAAAAATTTATGTTGGCCCAAAACGAACAACTATTGAAAACAGCGACTTCTTCGATAACTCCATTACGTTATTTGAAAATAAAGCTAGTTTTGATTTTTGGAATCCAAATACAAATTCTTTACAAATTTCGCTGTATAGTTAAGAAAATAGCAAAACTAACTGAACCAACAGAAATAATGATGCATAATCCTAAACTTATAGCCGAATGTGTAATGCCTCAAAACATGTAAGACAAATTTGCAAAAATTCAGAGTTTATTCTTGAGATTTTGGATGATAAAAATCAAACACATAAACTTATGAAAAATATTGTCCCTATGCTCGATTACAAAACAATAAAGGAAAAAGACTTTGATTACAATAAATTTTGTACAACCTCAAAAGATTTAGTTGTACAGCTTCCATTTGGAAGTGGTGGTTCAAAAACATATCTCATTAATCAAGAAAATTACAGACAAATTAAATTTATTCCAGATTATGATTACTCAGTTTCTACGTATCAACATAATAACACACCGTATAATATCCACTGTGTAATTAGCCGAGATCAGATTGAACTTTTTTCGCCCTCTGAGGAAAATTTTAAAATTTCTAATATAATTGAATACATTAAGTAATAACTTTGAAATTGAAATCTCAAACGACGTTAGAAATAAACTTGCTTTATACTCTATTGAGATATGTAAAAATACAATCAATGGGTTACCTTGGAGTACTTGGAATTGATTATATCTACGCAAATGGCAAACTATATTTTATAGAAATTAATCCAAGATTTCAGAGTTCCACACAGCAACTAGATTATCTGTTGAAAAAGAGTAGTTTGTCATCAATTTTTGATTATAATTATCGTGCCTTTAAGGATAAAGAAATGCCAGGCACAAAAAATATGTTACTATCTGTTTTCTCATAAAATTTTGTTTTAATTTCCGTTAAGGTTTTATCAAACAGAAAAAAATAAGAACTAATATCAAAAAAAACAAAAGTTATTATGCAATGGAGGTTTTCAATAATGTGTACACTGAAAAGAAGTCAGCTAAAAGTTGGTTCTATTGTCAAACCAAGCGGATTCCCGGAAGAAAAAGTTGTTACTGTAGAAAATTGTTCATTGGAAAATTTTATTAATGGCAATAACAAAAAATTTTGGCTCTGTTGGACGATTAGAACAAATTCCCCAAAGTTATTACGAAAATATTTAATAGTTGATTGGAGAACAAACGGAATAATCGTTTGGACAAAATCAAACATGAATTTTGCACCAACTGATTCAAAATTATAGGTAGAACGAAGCGATCTATTTAGAAAAGTCTGAGGCAATTAGGGCAATCACCTATTTGGCTATATTAATTGTGTTACTTTATATTATTTTTTTCTTTTGCAAAAGATATACGGAATATAAAGGTAAAATGTTTGCTTCAAAAATAGAAGCAGACATTGAAAATGACTTATTTAAGCACTTCCAAAAGCAAGATTTTAGTTTTTATGATGAACAAAAAATTGGAGAGCTGATGTCGCATATCACAACAGATGCATACAACTTGACTAATGTTATTAAGTCTACACCGGAGATTATATTAGGCGTCTTCATAAGATTTCTAGTAGTTTTTGCATTTTTATTTTTTTACAATAAAGCATTCGGATTAATATTATTAAGTGCTTTTGTTTTAAATTTTATTTTTATGTGGAATATTTTGTCCAAAGTTCAAAAAGCAAATAAACATTTACGTGAAATTTTTTCTAATATTCCATCTGATCTAGAAGAAAATTTATCTGGAATAAAAACTGTTAGATCGTTTGCAAATTAGCAAATTGAGACTGCGAAATTTACCAAATGTATCTCAGGGCAAAAATAAGTTATATGGTGTAAACAGTATTTTTTATTCCGAATTATTGTCGTTTGTTATTGCAATTGCTCCGATAATTACAGTTGTTGGATCAATTTTTGTAATAAATAATATTTTAACAATTGGTGATATAATAACATTCATACTTTATGTAGGCGTTCTTGAAAACCCTCTTTGGGATATTGTAAATATAAGCGAATTTGTTAGAGAGGGAATTGTTGGATCCAATATGATTATTGATGTTTTAGAAGTAAAACCCCGAATAACTGATTTTTCAAATGCAGTAAATTTAGAGCATGTAAGTGGAGTAATTGAATTTAAAGATGTATTTTTTAGATATGATAAAACGAGTAAAAATATTTTTGAAAAATCAAACTTAAAAATAGATGCAGATGAATGTGTTGCGTTAGTCGGGCCATCAGGTGTCGGTAAATCGACATTTGGTAATTTAATTCCGCGGTTCTATGATATTTTTAGCAGCAAAATTTTAATTGATGAAACTGATATCAAAAAAATAAAGTTATCCAGTCTACGAAAAAATATTGGCTTTGTTCGTCAAGATACGTTTTTGTTTTCCGGCACTATAATAGAAAATATTCGTTATGGTAAACCTGACGCTACTGATAAAAGAATAATAGAAGCTGCAAAAAATGCGTATGCTCACGATTTCATCACTGGCTTTCCCGATGCGTACGACACACAAATAGGCACCAGAGGTCTAAAGCTTTCTGGTGGGCAAAGACAACGGTTGGCAATTGCTCGGGTATTTTTAAAAAATCCACCTATTTTGATTTTTGACGAAGCGACGTCGAGCCTTGATATCGAAAGCGAACGTTACATACAAAAATCTATGGAAAAATTAGCTGAAAATCGGACAACAATTGTGACTGCACATAGACTTTCAACAATCAGAAATGCAAAAAGAATTTTGATAATGAAAGATGGAGGAATTGCTGAAGAAGGAACACATAAAAAATTAATTGTTAAAAACGGTGCATATGCTAAATTCTATAATCTATTGTGAAATAGAGGGACTTATTGCAATAAATAAAAATTTTAAAGTTATAAAAAGGTAAAAAATGAACATTTTGGACTTTACTTGGGCTATTGCTACAACTTCAATCATAGGTACAATTTTTAACATTAAAAAAAAGGTAATTTGTTTTTACTTATGGGGAGCATGCGAAATAATATGTCTGATAATTGATACAAAAACCCATCAGTATGGCAGAGCGTTTTTAGATATATTCAGTTTCGGCATGAATATTTACGGAATAATTGCTTGGACTAAAGAAAATAAAGAAGGACAAAAATGAATAACTTCGATTATACTTGGATTACTGCAATAATCTCGATTATAGCTTCATACCTTAATGTTAAAAAGAAAGTTGTTTGTTTTTATTTATGGGATGCAACTTTGATATTTCATGCTATAGTAGACATCAAAAATCAACAATATGGCCGGGCATTTTTAGATATATTTTTATTAGGAATAAATATCTATGGCATAACTGTTTGGGCAAAAGACAAAAAAACAAAAGAGGAAAGTAACTATAACGTGATAATAAATAAAGATAAAAATATTAAAAAAACTTAGTTAAACCTAAAGAATTAAGCATAGATGAAAGATTTAGACTTCAAATTAGAAATCGCGAAACGTCAGAACTTACTTATAATACAGATGTAGATTTTACTAAAAAAGTATGAGATTGAGGTTAAGGCGAGGGATGGAATAGGAGACCGATTCCTAGATTGTCATTAATACTCCATTGTGTTGTTTTAGCAATTAAAATCTGTATTTCTGAATGATATAGTGATATTCTCGACTTTTGTTTCAACATAACTTTTAAACCCCGACAACAAAAAGTGCCAGATCAGATAATAAGAAATCACACAGAGAAAAACATGAGCTTTGATTCTTTCGTCTATTCTTTGGTAAACCGGCCTGATTTCAGGTTTTGTTATTATTTATAGCCGTTTCTATGTTTATTAAGCTTCTATAGAGATTTACAGCATATTTAATTTGGCTTCTTGTCATCGTTTGTCCTTATATCGAATTTTTCTGTAATTAATCCATGGAACTTGATTACTAAAATCTACACAGCAGAAATTAGAAAAAAGCTCAACTGTTTATTACTTTATTCATAGCTGTTATATCAGATAAATTGTAAAAGTTTTGAATTAAAAAAATCGTAGTATTATTTTTAATTTAAACGTTTATTTTCCTTATTACCTTTGTGGTAATAAGGTCTAATTAACTTTAACTACTCGTGTTATGAATAACTTTTTCAATTTGTTCAAGAAATTTCTTGAAATAGCTATTTTAAATCCTGATGAAACAAAATTATCTAATCCTTCTTCTCCGGTTAAAATTTATCTCCAATAGGTTAAATAGTTGAGATAAAGACGATCAAGAAGTGCGCCGCTTAGTAGAAAATACAAATATAAACCTGGAACTTTTAGGAGAGGAAGATATCGATGGTATCCATTTTGTTGTTTATAGTTTTTCTAATTTTTCGCCTTACGCTTTTATAGATAAATTAAACGAACAAGAATAAAAAGATCTCTGGTGGAAAAACAACAAATCTTAGGCAATAACACTCAGCATAATGTTACCTTACTTGCTGTCAGTGAAGTTGGTTGGTGGTACTTTGTTTGAGTTAAAGAGAGGAAAAGAGAAGAAGAGGAAAAAAAGAGTTAGTTTTGCAGGAAGTTTAGTACAGGTTTCAGTTTTATCTGCAAAAAAACTTAGCGAAATTTTTTAGAAAACTAAAATATATTCGGTCAAGAAAAGCCTATCGGAACTTTTTCAGAAGGCAAATTTATTATTTTTGCATGGTCACGATTTTTTCATAATAGCTGTATTATGCTTTATGAAAGATTGTTTGATTTTAATCGGTTCTATGACAAAAGCTTTACAGGCTCAAAAAATTTTGGAACAACATGGAGTAAAATCTGATATAAGAAAAACTATTAATAGTAAAGATGGTTGTGGATATTGTGTTTTTGCACCAAATAATACAAAAAATGCTATTTTAGTGCTTCAAAAAAATAATATAAAAATAAAAGGAAGATTTCCTTTAGAGGGATTTTCTTGATTTACTTGGATAATGCAGCCACAACTTTTCCAAAACCGAAATCTGTTTTGAAAGCCGTAAAAACAGCACTAAACGATTACGGTGGAAATCCGGGAAGAAGTTCACACAAATTTGCTATAAAAACTGCTAAAGAAATCTATGACACCAGATTATTGCTCGCTGAGTTTTTTGGATGCCCAAAGATTGAAAATGTTATTTTTACACCGAGTTGTACTTATGGTATAAATTTGGTTTTAAGAGGCCTTCTGAAAAATAATAGCCACGTAGTAATTTCTAATGTAGAACACAATGCTGTGTTAAGACCTATTGTAGGTTTAACTGATAGTGGAATAAAATTCAGTAAAGCTAGAATTTCTTTAAAAAATGACGATGAAACTGTAAATAATTTCAGAAAAAAAATTTGTAAAAACACAAAATTGTTAGCTTGTTTGAGTGCTTCAAATGTATTTGGAGCAAAACTTCCTATAAAAAAGCTTGCTAAACTTGCCCATGACAATAATGCTTTATTCTTGTTGGATGCTGCACAGACAGCTGGACTTGTAGATATAAATGTTTCGAAAAGTAAAATAGATTTTTTGTGTTTTCCAGCACATAAAAATTTGTACGGACCTATGGGGCTAGGAGTCTTGATAATTAATACAGATATAAAATTAAAGCCGCTAACATATGGCGGCACTGGAGTTAAATCACGCTATTACAAGCAACCCGATGTGCTTCCCGAAAAATTCGAAAGTGGCACTATAAATGTTCCTGGGATTCTTGGTTTAAAAGCAGGTTTAAAATTTGTAAACAAAATAGGAACTGAATATATATTTGAACACGAAAAAGACTTGATGCTGAAATTTTATAATGCTGCTTTAGAAAATATTGCTGGCAAAAATATTATAAAATTTTATACAAACGACTCTCTTATTAAAAAATTTCCCGGTGTAATTTCTTTTAATTTTAAAAATAAAAATAGTGAACTGATAGCAAGCATCCTCGATGAATTTAATATAGCTGTTAGAGCAGGGTTACACTGTTCTCCCTTAGCGCATAAATTTCTGGGCACTCTAGATTGTGGAACCGTACGTGTTTCACCATGCATTTTTACTAATAAAAAGCAAATAGACAAATTAATTTCTTGTTTAATAAAATTAAATTTTTCTCAAAACTAGAGAATATAAAAGTCTGTTTTTTCTACCCTTTTTTGTACACATAAAATCTAACCAAAAAATATATTTTTTTAGAAAACTTTCTAATTAATTTTTATAAGTTTATTGAACACTGCAGTGTATTTGCTTGTAAATTTTTTATCTGTATGTAGGCTTCCAAAAAACCATGTTTTAAAATTTACATCCTTGGAAATACTATCAAAAAAAGTATTAATAAAATTTAATCTATTCGAAACTTTTTTTTCTATTAGATTTTTTATAGATCCAGGAGGCTCATGAGTTAATATATAATCGACTTTTCTATTAACAGAATCTAGATTTTTTATTGCAAAAGAAATCTCTTCTGATGTAGGCATTTCTTCTTTCCACCACTTGTTTTCTTGTAAACGTGCTTCTTTTTCTAAACTCTCACCTCCACCAAATACAAAGATACTATGCCCATCAAGGTTATATATATGTCCACGCATAAGTCTATAAAGATTACCACATATATGTTGTACTCTACCGCCAGCAAAACTTTCTTCTTTATATTTTTTAAGTAAATCAAAATTTTCGTGATTTCCATCCAGAAACAAAACCTTAAAACCAAAAGATCCTATTTTTGAGAGTATTTTTTCTTCTTCTATGCTCGCATCCCAAATAAAACCAAAATCGCCACAAATAATAAGCATATCTTTGGATTTAAGTTTCTTTTGGATATTTCGATCAATAAAAGACTCAAACTCCCCGTGAGTATCTCCAGTTACATATATCAAAATATTTCTCCGCAATTTTTATTACTTTTTAGATTTTACTATTTTTTTTGTTTGCTATCAAAAAATCGTTGGAAGTTAGTTAGTTATGTTAGGGCTTTCGAATAAAAATTCTAAAAAATTGCGACGTGTAACGTCCAAATTATCTATAGCAAGCACAGACATACCGTTTTTTGTAACACTGGTATATTCATCGGATTTTGGCAAACGATACTCTGCAATTTCATAACACAGGTATGTTGGTATGCTTGATACGAGCTTAAGAATTTCTTCTTTGCTGAAATTAGTCGTAATTTTTGGTAGTGCTTTAAAAATCATACTTATTGTGTTAACAAAATTTGCAGAACGAAATCTATTTATTACAGCTTTAATCACTTCTCGTTGGCGAGCTGTTCTGCCAATATCTGAATCTATACAGTTTCTGTTTCTAACATGACATAAAGTTTGTTTAGGATCTAAAAATTTTTCTCCATTTGAAATTTCAAGTTTTTTTGAAGAACCAGAAAATTTATTTATGTAATCACATTCATCTGCATCAAGTTTGATAGTTATTCCATCTACACACGCTATTACTTCTTCAAAGCCTTCAAAATCAAATTCACAATGTTTATTTACTTTAACTTTAAAATTTTTTTCAAAAGTTTCTATAGCAAGTTCTGCCCCTCCATATGCATGAGCATGATTAAACTTTTCAGCTTCATGACCTGGAATTTCTAATAAAGTGTCTCTCAGAAAGGAAGTAATTTTTATTTTCTTATGTCTATTATCAACAGAAAGCAAAAGTATAGAATCACTTCTCCCATTTTCACTCTGGTCATGTTTATCTAATCCAAAAACTAAAAAATTTGAAATTTTATTGTCAAAATAAAGCCCTTTAGAATTTTTGGAAACTTCATCGGCGACTTGCGTATTTTTTTTTCTTTTCCATTTGGTATTGCATTTACTATTTTTTGCAACAGTGCTCACAGCCGTTTTTTTATAGTTCACAGAATCTAGAGCTTTATTTATATATAAAACAGAACATACAAAAAAAATAAAGATAATTGACAAAACAAAAAGTGCAATAAAAGCAACTACTTTAGCTGTTATCTTGGGGATTCTAAAATGGCAAAAGACATAACTTAAAAAACTTTTTTTAGGATTTTTTTTTAGATTATAAAAAGCTTTTTCTGTTTTATTCGCTGATTCAAAATTATTTGACTCTTTATTTCCTTTAGGGCTATTTTGCATCTCAGCCTCCGTTGTATAAAAAATAAAGTTAAATAACTATTCAAAAGAGACTACAAGCCCATTTTCATCAGACGATAACAGAATTTTTTTCAAACTTTCCCCTGAAGCAATAATAGCAGTTGCTATTTTGTCTTCAATTTTGTGTCGTATGTTATTACTCACTTCTCGAGCTCCAGATTTTTTGTTAAAAGATTTATTAGCCAAGTATTCTACCGCCGCCTCATTATATTCTAAGGTTATTTTTCTTTCTCTAAGACTTTCTACGTATTCTTTAAGAAGTATATGACTAATTTTTTTAAAGTCCTGCAATTTAAGATCATTAAATACAATTATTTCATCCACTCTACCTAAAAATTCTGGTTTTAGAAAATCTTCAAGAGCTTTTTTAGCTTTTTCTTTTGTAACTTGGCTTTTATTTTTTCCAAAGCCTAAAAGATTTTCTCTGTTTTCGCTTCCGGCGTTAGAAGTCATGATTATTACTGTGTCTTCAAAATTTACCATACGTCCATGTGAATCAGTAGTCTTTCCTTCATCTAGAATCTGCAATAGTATGTTCATAATATCTGGGTGAGCCTTTTCTATTTCATCTAAAAGAAGGACAGAATATGGTTGATGGCGCACCTTTTCAGTTAACTGCCCAGCTTCATCATGACCTACGTATCCTGGAGGTGAACCCGACATGCGTGACACAGAATGTTTTTCCATAAATTCAGACATGTCAAAACGTATTAAACTATCCGGTCTATCAAAAAGTTCTTTTGCCAAAACTTTGACAAGTTCGGTTTTTCCAACACCAGTTGGTCCTACAAATATAAACGAGACTGGTCTTCTTCTTGGTGCTATTTTTGCTCTATTGCGCCTTATTGAAACAGATAAAATTTTTATAGCTTCTTCTTGGCCAATAACTTTTTTAGATAAAATTTCTTCTAAATTTTTAAATTTTTCAAGCTCACTTTGTTGAATTTTTGCAGATTTTATTCCTGTCCAAATTTCTACAACCTTAGAAACATCATCTAATGAAACTTCTGGTAAAATTTCGGAATTTTTAGCAAACTTGTTTCTTTCTTCTTCGAGTTTTGAAAGTTGTTGACTTATATTTGCGAGTTTTTTAAATTTTTCTTGGTCAGTACTCACAACGCCTTGTTCTATAAGCGTTTTTTCTTGAAGTTTAAGTTTTTCAATTTCAAATTTTATATTTTCTAATTCACACATGTCTTTATTCTTAAGAGAAGTGTAAGCACAAGATTCGTCTAAAAGATCTATAGCTTTATCTGGTAAAAATCTGTCTGTTATATATCTTTCAGACAAATTTACTATAGTAGAAATTATTTTTTTATTTACAATTACAAAATGAAATCTTTCATAATAATGTTTAATACTTTCAATAATCTCACATGTATCTTTTACAGAAGGTTCTCTTATTGTAACAGGTTGAAAACGTCGTTCAAGAGCAGAGTCTTTTTCTATGTATTTTCTGTGTTCTTTAAAAGTAGTCGCACCTATAACCTGAATTCTACCTCTTGAAAGTGCAGGTTTTAGAATGTTGGCAGCGTTCATTGGTGAACCTTCTCCGTTAGAATCTCCAGAACCCACCAAATTATGAATTTCATCTATAAATAGTATAATGTTTCCTATTGACTCTACTTCATCCACTAGCCCCTTTATACGACTTTCAAATTGTCCCCTAAATTGTGTTCCGGCGATCAGAGCAGTTAAATCGACAAGATAAATTTCTTTGTTTTTCATCTTTGCGTGAATTTTTCCTTCTATTATACGCATCGCAAGACACTCAGCAATAGCTGTTTTTCCGACTCCAGGTTCTCCTATTAAACACGGATTATTCTTCGTTCTTCTACAAAGTATTTGTATTACGCGATTAAGTTCATTTTCTCTTTTGACTACGATATCCAACTCATGTTTTTTTGCTTTTTCATTCAAATTTTGGCAGTAAATATCCAAAAATTTTCTTTTCATTCTTTTACTGAATTTTTTTTTGGCCTTATTAAAGTTTTTTGAATCGGGGTCCATCGACTCTTCTGAAGAAAAACCCTGATTTGGAAAAAGTTGCGGAAACATTGAAAAAGGTGAATTAGAAGTCCCAACTGCTGACAAATTCTGGGCCACTTCTGCAAGTGTTTCTGGAGTAATATTTTCAGCTGCTTGATTTAGCTGATCTACAACTCCTTCCATATCTTCTTTAGGTAAGCCCATTTGTTTCATTATTCCACATATGGGTTTTACGCCCATTTCTTTTGCGCAGCTCAAGCAAAGACCTTGCGCCGTCGAACCTTCGGGATCTTTTGCAACAAAAACAACCGCTGGTTTTTCCTTGCAAATAGAACAAAGCATGTAATTCTCCTTAAAAGTGTACTCATTTTTTATGATGTGCAAATTCCTCCAACAAAGTGCAAAAAACCAAAAAATATTTAAATAAAGCGAAAAGCATTACACAAGTTGTAACAGAAAAGAGCAAAAAAGGAATAAAACCTGGCACAAATTTAAAAATGGTTTTTGTAATAACTAATACTGCGGCTGATACATAAAAAACTACTGTCGAAAGTTTTCCATACCATTTAGAAGCAGGCGGTGTTATTTTTCGATGTAATAAATATGCACCTGCTATAAGCATTAACAAATCCTTCAAAATTAACACAATCATAAAGAAAAAAATTTCATTAAATTTTATGCCTATACATGTAATTACAGCAATTAACGTAAGTTTATCCGCTATTGGATCGAGTATTTTCCCAAAATTCGTTATTAAAAAAAATTTTCTCGCTAAAATTCCATCTAATGCATCACTCAAAGCTGACAGCAACAAAATTAGAGCAGAATTGAGATAATTCTCTTTTACAAAAAAATAAACAAAAGGTATTATAAGAAAAATCCTAAAAAAAGTAAAAAAATTCGCAATGTTAAGATTTTTTTCTATTTTTTTTTTAATGTTTTTATTTATTAGATTCATATTTTCCTTGTTAACTCAAAAAGCGAAGGCCAAAAAACTCGTAGTAACTCTAGCATACACTTTTATTTGAAATCAAGCTTAGAAACGCGATGCAAGCCCAGCAAATAGATGCTTTTACAAGAAATTAAACTGATATTTTTAATATCTGAAGCAACATCAAAAGATTTTATTTTTTCCCCGTTTGGCGAATAAACACACATGGACATTTCTTGTAAAATTGCTATTGCATTATTACCATAACTAACTCGTAGAACATTGGTTCCTACTTTTATATTTTTAAGCGCCAGCCCGTCTATGTTCAGCAAAATTAATTCACAATCTGAATTCTCGTCATTTTTAAGACAAACCGCAATGCCTTTACTGTTTGCGTCAAAACAAGAAAGAGATTTTTCCCGGTAAAAATAATCTGTTTTTTTGTTAGAATTAGGCACTATAACAGTTAACATATTGTCTGAAATACCCACAACATTTGAATTTTTTAAAAATTTTACTTCTAAAAATAGAGAATCCTCGTATTCAAATTTGGCTTTAGGTTGTTCTTTTTTTAGATCGAAAACATATATAACAGAAAAAAAATTGCCATTATTCACCAAAACGCCAGAAGCTGCAACTGTCTTTGAATCTTCGCTAATAGCAACGTTATTGATAAAACAATCGCAAAAATGGTAACAAAAAACTTTTTCAAAATTTTCGTCAAAAACTGTCAAATCTGAAAGAAATTCTTTGCAATTAGTGGCAAATACATATTTTCCAGAGCCAGAAATGTCTCCTGAAATAATATTTTCTAATAATTTTTGTGAGCAAACTTCTCTATATCTTAAATTTATTTTATAATCACTCTCGTTGAGATTGTAAATTAGACTATATTTGTTTTTGACTTTTAACACAGGTGAACTAAATCCATGAGGCCTTGAAAAAACCTTCTTAGAAAACCTGTTAAAACACATAAAAGAAGTTTCACTAAGCAAAAAAATATCATTGTCACAAGATTTGAAATTTTCTAAATTTACTCGATTACCGTCGAATTTTACAGGAAAACCGTCACCCACCCCAAATTTTGCGAAAGAATCTTGGGCTTGTAATATAAAATCCTTTGTAAAAGAGTTTTTCCCTCGTAAAAATATGATTATTAAAAACACAAAAATACAAAATACAGCTGTAGTAATTTTTTTATTTAGAAAAAAATTGCAAAATATTTTTTTAAACTTACCGAAACCGTGACCTTCAAAAAACTCGAAGAGTTGCCTCAATTTTTCCTCACTGATCGAATGCTATTTAGTGTGAAACTTGTTATTCATACCATTTTTAAAAATTTTAAAAAAGTTTTTTAAATTTTCTTATTTTTTTTAAAACACATTTTGTGTTAAATCATTATTTGGTCATTAAAGATAGATTCTAATAAAAAACTTTGTTCAAGTACAACCCACAAGCTCTTGCAGTAGGACCTGCTTTGTTTCTATTTCTTGCGTCTATTATTTTAGATATATCACTAGGTTTTATTACGTTTTGCGCAACTTGCAAAAGCGTACCGACAATGATTCTTACCATATTGTACAAAAAACCGTTAGCTTGAATGATTATTGTTACAATTTCATTTTGTCGTTCTATATCAAATTTTATAATATTTCGTCTAAAATCGCCTTTTTTACGATTATCTAAGGAACAAAATGATGAAAAATCGTGGAAACCTATAAATTCTTTTGCAGCAACACTTAACTTTTTTACATCAATTTCATGCCAATAGTGGAGTGTGTAGCCGTCTAAAAAAGGATCCCTAATTTTTGTGTTTAAAATCTTATAAACATATTCTTTACTTTTGCATGAATACCTTGCGTGAAAATCAATTACTGTTTTTCTACAGGTAAAAACTACGATATCCTTAGGCAGAAATCGATTTAGTGCTAAGACAAGTCTTGATAGAGGTATTTTATTCTTTTCTAGTTTAATATTCACATAAAACTCATTTGCATGAACTCCTGAATCTGTCCTGCTACAAGCCTTTATTTCAGGTGAAAAACCAAAAACTTTTTTCAAAGAACGCTGAAAAACTTCTTGTACACTGAGAGCGTTTTGTTGGATCTGCCACCCATGGTACTTCTTTCCATCAAATTTTAATCCTAATAGCAAATTTATCATCGCGTTCTATGATAGCACAGATTAGTAAGACAATCTGTTTATTATAATTATAGCTTCAAAATTATAAATAAAAAACAACTGATAAAAAATATATTTTTTATCAGTATATTTTTTACTTTTTTGTAAATAATAGCTTTTGTAATAACAAAAGTTAAAACAAACAAAGGAAGGCTAAAAAATGAAGAAAA
>JAIRLJ010000027.1 GCA_031259495.1 Oscillospiraceae bacterium
TTAATATCATGCTGTAATTTAACAAAAAATATTTAGTATTATTTTTTACAAGATAGTCTATAATTTGAACTCAAAAAACCGCTTAAGCCAGGTGACATATATGGGGTTGGGGGTTGGGGGTTGAAAGTTTCGTGATAAGTTTTTTTCGATGAAAGTTCTATGCTAGAATGTCTCCGAAATCAGCTTTAGAGGAGGCAATAAAATAAACGTACATAGAGTTTTTAATCTCTGTATTTTGCTTCTAGTGTTTGGCATCTTTTTTTATTTGTGTTTTTCTGAAAACGGTTTAGTAGATTTACTTATAAGTTCTAGATGGATAGGTAAAAACTGGTTACTCTTTGCTTTACTTTCTCTTATTGCTTATTTAACGTTAGATGTTTTTCTTATTTATCTTTTGTCTAATGGTAATAGTAATCATAAATATAGCTTTAAAGATTCGATAAAAACGTCTTTTGTTGGTCATTTTTTTTCAGCTATAACTCCAAGTGCGACTGGGGGACAAGCTGTACAGGTTTTTGTGATGTCGAGGTACGGAATACATGCGGCTACTGCGATTAGTATACTAGTACAAAAATTTTTAGTTTTCCAAATTGTTGCCACAATGTACTCTGCCACTTCTATGTTAATAGAAACTGATTTTTTAAATAATAAGATAGATAAAACTGCCTGGTTTTTTGTTATTTTAGGTGTTTTGGTCCAGGCTTTTATCATAATAGCTATATTAATTTTTTCTTTTTGTAGAAAATTTACTAAGACAATTATAGAATCTGTTATAAGATTTTTAGGCAAAATAAAAATAATAAAAAAAAGCGAAAAAAAAATTGAGAAACTTGAAAATAAGCTTTTATTATTTTACGAAGGTAATAAGAAACTTTTTAAAAATAAACCTTTGCTTCTTGCTACTTATTTATTAACATTCTTACAGCTTGCATGCTTTTTTATTGTACCTTATTTTGTTTATAGGTCTTTTTATTTTAAAGATGTAGGTTTTTTAAAAATAATATGCATTGCAAGTCTCGTACACGCTTCTTCTTATCTATTGCCAACACCGGGCTCAACCGGTGTAGCGGAAGCCGCGGGGTATGCACTATTTTCACCACTTTTTTCAGATAACACAATAAAACCAGCACTTTTAATTTTTAGATTAATAACATATTACTTAATAATTTTAATTTCATTTCCCTTTTCTAGACTAGCCAAAAAAAAAGAGAGAAAAAATGCAAACTAAACCCCTTATAAGTATCATAGTTCCTATTTACAATGTAGAAAATTTTTTTTCTAAATGTCTTTCGTCTATAGAAAATCAAACTTACAAAAATAATGAAATCATATTAATAGACGATGGTTCAACAGATGCAAGTGGAAAAATTGCAGATAATTTCAAAAATTCTCATATGAATGTTACCGTTATTCACAAAAAAAACGAAGGTTTGGCCAGTGCGCGTAATTTGGGACTTGAAATAGCTAATGGCCAATATATTTCTTTTGTAGATAGCGACGATTTTTTACATCATAGATTTTTAGAACGGCTTTATGAGCTATTAGAGAAATATGACGCAGATATATCTTATTGCAATTATTATTTTTATTTTCCAAAAACCAGACTTAGATTTCCTTATCCTTTTAGCCCTCTTAAAAAAGAATATAATTCAGAAAAAGCGCTTAAGAAAATTATTGCTGCTTATACGCTACATAGTTTTGCTTGGAACAAACTTTATAAAAGATCTCTTTTTATAAAGAACAATATACGCTTTGAAGATTTATGTTTTGAAGATATTGCAACCGTACCAAGACTTTTTTTTTGGGCTAAAAAGATTGCCGTTACTAGAAAGCCTCTTTATTATTATGTTCAACGCAAAGGTAGTGCTCTTCATTCTATAAGCGCAACAAAAATTGAAGATTTTATACGTTCATACGGTTCATTAAGGAATTTTTTGCAAAAACAAGAAAAATACGACATTTACAAAAAATCGGTAAACTCCTACACAAGAAAAGCAAAAATTATGAAAAATCTGTATATTTTAAGCCTACATCTTAAAACTTTTGATTTAAAAAAACTTGCCAAAAACATCAGAAATTCGAATAAATCCATAGAATTTTTTTTAGATGAAGATTACGAGCCTGTAGAAGGAATTCCTGATATACCGTTTGGTGTTGAAGAACCCGAAAGTTTATTTTAAAGAGGTAGGATTTATGAATGTTACAGTGTTGGGTTGTGGTAGATGGGGTTCTTTTATCGCGTGGTATCTAAATAAAATTGGATACAAAGTTCTAATTTGGGGCAAAAAGGGCTTCCCTGAAATAGAAGAACTTAAAAAAACTAGAAAAAATAATTTAGTGTCATTTGATAAAAATACCATTATTACTGATAATTTTAGCATTGCAATGAAGCATTCGGAAATCTGTATTATTTCTATAAGTTCTCAAGCATTACGAAGCTTCTTAATGGAAAATGCGTTTAATTTAGATTTTAAAAAAAAGACAATTGTACTGTGCATGAAAGGTCTTGAAAAAGAAACTGGAAAACGTTTAAGCCAGATCGTAGAAGAAGTTTTAGGTTCTAAAGTTGATGTTGCTATATGGGTAGGACCAGGGCATGTTCAAGATATAACTTCGGGCGTAAGAACATGTATGGTTGTTGATTCTAAAAGCGAACCTACAAAATTACATATAATAAAAAGTTTTAATAGTAATTTAATTAGACTTTATATCGGTACTGATGTTTTAGGCAATGAAATAGGAGCTGCGGCAAAAAATATAATGGGTATAGCCTCAGGAATTCTTGATGGTATTAGGCTTAGCTCTTTAAAAGGTGTTTTAATGACTAGAGGTGCCAAAGAAATAGCAGATTTGATTTCGGCTCTAGGTGGAAAACCTGAGTGTGCATATGGTCTTTCTCATCTTGGAGATTATCAAGCGACTTTATTTTCAGAACATAGCAATAATAGAAAATTTGGTGAAATGTTTTCAAAAGGAAAAAAATTTGAAAAACTATGTGAAGGTATTGCAACTACAACTGCTATTTTAAGCTTGGCAAAAAAAACAAATACAAGTTTGCCTATATGTCAGGCCGTTAAAAATATATTAGACAAAAAAGATACACCGAAAAATATTATAAAAAATCTATTTGAAAGAAAAATTAAAAGGGAATTTTAGTATTAGGCTAGTGCTTCATAGATAAAATCCAATTTTTCTTTGCTATTAGTTTTTCACGAAAAGCTTTATAAAGTTTTATTATGATTTTAGTGACTGTTTAATAACAATGGTCATTAGGGGTGCTATAAACTAATTTGCAAGAAAATGTTTTAGATATTATGAACCAGGATATCGTATCTATGTCTCCTAACGATGACGTTAAGACTGCTGCTTTTTTAATGAAAAAATATAATATTGGTTGTGTCCCAATATTGTCAGATTTAAAAATAATTGGACTGCTTACAGACAGAGATATAGTCGTTAGATGCTTATATCAGAATACGAACACTTCTCTTATTAAAGTTTCTCAAATAATGACAACTGATCTTGTTTTTATTAAAGAAACTGATACTATCAGTAAAGCACTAAAAGTTATGACTGCAAAAAAAGTAATGAGATTGCCTGTTATTTCATTATTTGGAAGTTTTTCGGGAATAATAAGTTTTTCTGATATAGCCTCCTTACATGCTGGGCCTGAAGTTGCACTGACAATTTCCAATATAGCCAAAAGAAATACCAGAAAAAACCAAAATATAAAAACTATGTAAAAAAAATTTGTCCTAAATTTTAATTTTTACGAATATTCTTTTTTAAAAAGCCTATTATCAGAATGTAAGGTTTTAAATTCACAAAAGTGTCAAAGATGTAAATAGTTAAAGAAGCTTAATTAAGCTGCAAAGAAAGGCGGCGTTTGTAATGATATTGGAACAAATAACAAAAGAAAAGTTATTAATGGTATTTTCTCAAGAAGATATACAGAAATTTGATGTTGTGTATGGCAAAAGTAAATACAGTGGCAACAATATGCTAAAAGTTATACGTGAAGTTTTGTTTTTAGCCAGAATAAAAACAGGCTTTAATTTGCAAAACGATCGTCTGATGATAGAATTCATTCGAAAAAATAAAAATTGTTATGTTATGGCCACCATACTTGGAAAACCAGACAAAAGAAGAGCAAAAACTTATAGAATTAAACAAAAAGCTAAAAAATGTATTTTTATTTTTAATAATATTGAGGACTTGTTCTGCGCTATAGAACGTTTGTATTCAATTAGAACAGATATTATTAGTAGTCAACTTTTAAAGCAAAAAAGTAATTACACAATGATCATAGGAGCAAGAACTTTAGAAATAAAAAAAATTCTTCCTATTTTAAGCGAATATGGAAAACTTCTGGAGGGAAATGAAATAGATGTTGTGAGATACATAGAGTTTGGAGAAAATATAATTAGAGAAAGAGCAGTACAAACTATAGGTAAACAACTTGCCAACAAAAATTCTAACCCTAGTTTGATATAATTGAGTTTTCTGAACGCACATGGTTATTTTTTTGAGTATAAATTTTTCATATGCTAGTTTTTTTAACTGAACTTTCAACCCCCAACCCCATATATGTCACCTGGCTTAAGCGGTTTTTTGAGTTCAAATTATAGACTATCTTGTAAAAAATAATACTAAATATTTTTTGTTAAATTACAGCATGATATTAATATATCGGTAGACTATCTATAAAAA
>JAIRLJ010000008.1 GCA_031259495.1 Oscillospiraceae bacterium
GTCGCAGCTTTTTTTAATATTATGGCACTCTAATTTTTTATAGATAGTCTACCGATATATTAATATCATGCTGTAATTTAACAAAAAATATTTAGTATTATTTTTTACAAGATAGTCTATAATTTGAACTCAAAAAACCGCTTGAGCTAGGTGACATATATGGGTTTGGGGGGTTGGAGTTTGAAAGTTTTGATGAAAAGAGATCCAAACTGGCTGGACATCCTAATATTAACAATAACTGCAAATATTTACACGCATACAACCTCAAACCTAAAAACAAAAAAGCAAAAAACTTGGACGGATTATTCAAATTACCTGAAAATGCGAAAATATGCCGTGTTTAAAATTTTGGTGTATGCTGAAAAATCACATTTTATTACCAACCTAAACTTCCTAAAACCCTTGTTTTACTGTGGTACGCCAGGAGGGATTCGAACCCCCGACCTCTTGGTTCGTAGCCAAACACTCTATCCAGCTGAGCTACTGGCGCAAATTTCTCGAATGTTTTCACAAATACAACACGTACAAGCTAGCACAAAAATATTAGGAAAATCAAGAAAGATACACTTAGCATATAAATTAAAAATTAGGAGCTTAGTGTGTTTTTTCAAAGATTAGTAAAAAATAAAAATCAATCTATAATAGCAGGAGCACTTATACTTACTATGTGTATATAATTAAATTTAAAATCCGATAAAAAGCTTAATAAAATAGCCTAAGTCGCACTATTAGCAGTACTTTTTTCAGTTTTAATCAATTTAGTCGGACGTGGTCGGATATAGCCGGGTGTGCACTGCGGTGTTGCGTGTAAGTTGTACACAATAAAAACATATAAAATAAAGCTTGAAAAAATTTTATTGGCAATTTGAAATAAGATTTTTTGTATATCGAGGTAAAGATGGCGAAAAGAGATTTTGGTTGTATAAGAAAATTACCGAGCGGAAATTTTCAAGCTTTTTATCAAGGACCAGATGGTATAAAACACAAAGCTCATACAACTTTTAAAAAGAAAGCGAACGCAGAATTTTGGTTGTTTAAGGAAAGAAATTTAATAGAAATTGAAAACTGGACTCCACCAAACACGAGATCTTACAAAGAAAAAAATAAGAAAGCTATAACATTTTCAGATTATACAAAAAACTGGATTGAAAATCGTATGACGCCGTTTGGTAAAAAGCTAGCTGATAATACCTTAGCCACCTATAAAATTTTGCTTGATGTACATATATTACCTTATTTTAAAAACAAAATTCTTAATCAAATTTCTGTTTTAGATATAAAGACGTGGCTAGAAAACTCAGATAACTCAGCTCCCAGATCAAAACAATTAGCCTATTCTCTTATGTTTTCAATAATGCGAAGCGCTTCTTTCCCAGATGATGAAGGAAATATTTTAATAGATAAAAATCCATGTACTGTAAAAAGCACCTACAAAGTTAAAAATAAACTAAAAAATTGTAACTTAAGAATTGCTTCTAAAGAAGAGTTGGAAAAAATAGAAAATGCTACTCCAGAAAAATATCGTTTGATGATCTCCCTAGCAGCATGGTGTGCAATGAGATCTGGCGAAATTTTAGAATTACGGCGAAAAGATATTGATTTTAAAAAAAACATCATCAAAATAAGACGTCAAGTACAACATATCACAGCTAAAGGATATGTAGTAAGTGCCCCAAAAAGTGAAGCAGGTATTAGAAACGTATCTATCCCACCACATTTGATAGAAAAATTTAAAAGCCATTTAGAAAAATTTGTTGAAAAAAATCAAGAAGCTTTAATAATTAAAAGTATTAGCGGGATTAATGGTTATTTATCAAAGTCTGGTTACAGAACATTTTATAAAAAAGCCTGTAAAGTTGCAGGATGCCCGCACCTAAGATTTCATGATCTACGCCATACAGGAGCCACCTATTACGCTCAAATTGGTGCAACAACAAAGGAACTCATGGAACGAATCGGCCACTCTACTCCAGAAATGACTTTGCGGTATCAGCACGTAGCAAAAGGTAGACAACAAGAACTTGCAAAACGAATGTCAGAATTATTTAGTTCATAAGGTAGTGACTATTGAGAAAGATAAGAATATCAAAAATTTTGTTTTGTGGAGATATGATAGTGGTAGTTTAGAAGTTTTGTGTATTTGGAGTGAAAAAAACAACAAATTTTTGCGAATTAATAAGTCGCATGATAAAATCAGGGAATTCTTAAGGCAGGAAACTTTAAGTATAGTTTTAATGTTTAAGAGAATTTTTTAATTTGTGAATATTTATTAAAATGAGTTTTTTGGAACGAATGAATGAAATAGTTTGGGGGCCACCAACTGTAATATTTATATTACTAGTTGGAGTTTTCTTTACGGTTAGACTTCGATTTTTTCAAATTTTGAATATAAAACTTTGGTTACGAGATACTTTCGGAACTTTGATTGGCAACAATAGTTCAAAAAACTGTGACAAAAACAGTATTTCCCCTTTTCAAGCTATCGCAACGTCTATAGGAGGCTGTGTTGGTACAGGAAATATAATTGGTATTGCTGGGGCGGTTATAACAGGAGGACCAGGTGCACTTTTTTGGATGTGGGTAGCTTGTTTTTTCTCTATGATGACTGCTTTTGCCGAAAATGTTTTGTCTATTAAATTTAGAAGAAAAGATGAAAAAGGCAGGTATTACGGTGGACCAATGGTCTATATGGAAGACGGTTTGAAGAAAAAGCAACTGGGTTTGGTTTTTTCTGTTATATGTGCTTTAGGGTCACTTATAAATGGAGGATTTATACAAACAAATGCAATGTGTGTAAATATAAAAAATTCGTTTAATATATCTGGCTGGGCAACTGCACTAATTACTACGATACTGGTAGCAATTATAATATTTGGCGGAACTAAGAGAATAGTAAGCGTAACAGAAAAAATTGTTCCATTCATGGCTATAACATATTTAGCAATTGGCTTAATAATTTTTGCTGCTAACTTTTCAAAATTAGGTTCTGTTATTGCGTCAATAATAAAAGAAGCTTTTAATTTTAAGTCTATATCGACCGGTGGAGTCGGAAGTGTTGCATTAATTGCTATGAACAGAGGAACATTAAGAGGTTTATTTTCTAGCGAAGCGGGCCTCGGAACTGCTCCTATTATTCATTCTACTTCTTCTAATGAAGATCCGGTAAAACAGGGTGCATGGGGAATTTTTCAGGTTTTTATCAGTGGTTTTATAGTTTGCAGTGTAACTGGCTTTTCTATACTCCTAACTGGTGTAAATGATGTCTGCAAAGATAGTGGAATAATTACAGCTATGGCATTTGATAAGTTTATACCGTTTGGTAAATTTTTTCTTTGTGTAATATTAATATTATTTGCATTTTCTACGATCATGGGTTGTGCTTTTCAAGGCGAAAAGGTTACTCAATATATTTTTAAAACTAAAAGAAAAAAATCTGCGACTATTTATAAAATTTTTACTCTAATTTCGATATTACTTTCAGCATTTATAAATGTTGAAGCGGCATGGGGTATTTGTGATTTATCAAATCTTTTTATGATGATTACAAACTTAATGGCCCTGTTAATGCTATCAAAAACAGTTGTTTTTTGTACTAGAAGTTATTTAAAAAAAGAACAAGAAAAAAGTATAGTTTAGTCTTAGGAAAAACCAAACAAAAAATTAAATAAAATTAAGTTTCTAAAAATTTCGTTAAAAATCTTTTCTGAATATAGCTTGAGATTAAATTTTGCCTAGGTTAGAATTTTACCCGGGTGTTTCATTAAAAGCTTTTGGGGGCTGAAGAATAGCATGATTTCAGCGGGAGATTTTAGAAATGGGATGACTTTCGAAATGGATGGTAGCGTTTTTTCTGTGTTAGAGTTTCAACATGTAAAACCTGGAAAGGGTGCAGCATTTGTTCGTGCTAAAATCAAGAATGTCGTAACAGGAAGTGTTATAGAAAGGACTTTTAATCCATCTGACAAATTTCAAACAGCTTTTATAGAGAGAAAAGAAATGCAATATCTTTATAATAACGATGATGTTTATTACTTCATGGATAATAAAACATACGAACAACTACCAGTAGATAAAAAAATTTTAGGTGATAGCTTTCGATTCGCCAAAGAAAATATGTTTTGTAAAGTTGCTTCCTATAAAAATAGCGTTTTTTCAGTAGAGCCTCCGTTTTTTGTTAAATTAAAGATAATTAAAACTGATCCTGGCTTTAAAGGTAACACTGCAACAAACGCAACTAAACCCGCTGAACTCGAAACTGGTGCTGTGATACAGGTTCCGCTTTTTATAAATGAGGGCGAAACTATTAAAATTGATACACGCAGTGGGGAGTATATGGAAAGAGCATAATAAAAAAAGTTACAGGGTGATTGTATAGACTTTAGAAAAAATATTATTGTACAGGGTGCAAGGGAACATAATCTAAAAAATATAAATGTCAGTATTTTAAAAAATAAGATAACTGTTATAACTGGTGTCTCTGGTTCGGGTAAGTCGTCGTTGGCTTTTGATACTATTCATGCCGAAGGCCAGCGAAGATATATAGAAAGTCTTTCTTCATACGCTAGACAATTTTTAGGGCAATTTAAAAAACCAGATGTGGATTGTATAAAGGGGCTTTCTCCAACTATTTCAATAGATCAAAAAACTACTCATGACAATCCTCGTTCTACCGTTGGTACTATTACAGAAATTTACGATTATTTACGGCTTTTATGGTCAAAAATTGGTGTACCTCATTGTCCAATTTGCTACTGCGAAATAAAATCTCAATCAGTTGATCAAATTATTGACAAAATAATTAATTTGCCTAAAAAAACTAGAATACAAATTCTCGCTCCCATAGTTGTAGGTAAAAAGGGTGAGTATTCAAAAAAACTTGAAAATATTAAAAAGAGTGGTTTTGTTAGAGTACGTATTGACGGTAAGATCTTTGATCTTAATGAAAAAATTAGCATAAAAAAAGACAAAGTACATAATATAGAAGTTATTGTAGACAGACTTATTATCAACGAAAATATAAGAACTCGCTTAAGCGATTCATGTGAAACGGCTATAAAAATTTCTGATGGAAGTGTTGTTGTTAATCTTCTAAAAGAAAACAAAGACCTTATGTTTAATCAAAACTATGCTTGTCCAAAACACGGTATAAGTATTGGCAAACTAGAACCGCGAATGTTTTCTTTTAACAGCTTGTTTGGAGCTTGTAAAAAATGTGCGGGTTTGGGTTTTTTGCAAAATATAAATGCGGATCTTTTAATTTCAAATAAGAAAATTTCAATAAGGAAAGCCTTTGAACAAACCATTGGATTCAATGGCACAGAATTTTTCATCAGAAAAATTCCGTTGAAATATAAAAAATTACTTGACACTCCTATATCAAAACTAAATAAAAATCAAATAAACACAATTCTTTACAGCGACAACAAATCTAAATATGAAGGTCTAATACCCAATCTTCAAAAAAGATATTTACAAACTACAAGCAATTGGATGAAAGAAAAACTTTTAAATATTATGGCGCAAAAACCATGTGAAACATGCGATGGCAACAGGCTTTCTGCAGAAATTTTAGCTATAACTGTTAATGAAAAGTCTATAGCAGAATTTTGTAAACTCTCAGTAATAAAAGCACTGAAATTTATTAAAAGTTTAAAATTTACAAAATCCGAAAGTATCATAGCAAATAATATTGTAAGAGAAATAAAATCTAGACTTGAATTCTTAAAAGACGCTGGTCTTGAATATCTGACGTTACATCGTCAATCAGGTACGCTTTCAGGCGGTGAAAGTCAAAGAATTCGTCTTGCTAGTTCTTTAGGCTCTCTACTAACAGGAGTTGTATATATACTTGATGAACCAAGTATTGGTCTTCATCAATCTGACAATCGAAGACTTATTGGTATATTGAAACAACTAAGAGATCTTGGAAATACAGTTTTAATTGTTGAACATGATGAAGAAATGATGCAAGAAGCAGATTTTATAATAGATATCGGATTAAACGCTGGAGCCGATGGTGGCAAGTTAATTTTTTCTGGAACTTTTGAAGATATAAAAAAGTGCGATAAATCTCTAACAGGAAAATTTTTGAATAGAAAAGAAAGAATAGAAATTCCAAAAGATAGACGTAGAATTTCAAAAAAAATAATCAAAATTATTGGGGCTAGACAAAATAATTTAAAAAACATAAATGTTAAGATACCACTTGAAGTTTTTACTTGTGTAACAGGTGTATCTGGTTCTGGAAAATCGAGTCTTATAAACGAAATACTTTATAAGTTTTTAGCAAGAGAACTTAATCGAGCAAACACCTGCCCTGGGAAATTCAAAAAAATAAGTGGCAGCTCGTATCTTGATAAAATTATAGAAATTAGTCAAACGCCTATAGGTAGAACACCAAGATCAAACCCTGCAACTTATACTGGAACTTTTACTGAGATACGAAAACTTTTTGCTTCCACAAACAGCGCAAAATCACGAGGATTTACATCGTCTAGATTTTCTTTTAATACAAAAGGCGGAAGATGTGAAGCCTGTACTGGTGATGGTATTAAAAAAATTGAAATGCTTTTTTTACCGGATGTTTTTTTACCGTGTGAAGTTTGTAATGGTCACAAATATAATAGAGAGACCTTAGAAGTTAAATATAAAAATAAAAACATCTCTGACGTACTTAATATGACATGTTCTGAATCATTAGAATTTTTCAAGAATTTTCCAAAAATAATTGATAAAATTCAAACTCTGTGCGATGTAGGGCTTTCGTATATAAGACTTGGTCAGCCTTCTACGACACTTTCTGGAGGAGAAGCGCAACGTATAAAATTAGCTACAGAACTCGCCAAAAAGTCTACTGGAAAAACTATTTATATTTTAGATGAACCTACTACAGGATTACATTCATCAGATATAAAAAAGCTTATTAACATTTTGCAAAGACTCGTAAATAGTCATAACACTGTAATAGTTATAGAGCACAATTTAGACCTTATAAAAACTGCTGATTATATCATAGATTTAGGACCGAAAGGTGGAGATGCTGGTGGAACCGTAATTGCTACGGGTACTCCAGAAGAAGTGGCAAAATGTGATACGTCCTTAACTGGAAAATTTTTAAGACAACACCTTGATTCATAACTAGTTCCTATTATAATTAGCTTATTTAACTTGTAGAATTATTTAAGAGCTTACCATGAATAAAAAAACTTACACTTTCAACTGTTAAAGACGAACTATCTTAAACGTTGACAAGAAAAAAGAAATTTCTTGAACAAATTGAAAAAGTTATTCATAACACGAGTAGCTAAAGTTAATTAGACCTT
>JAIRLJ010000009.1 GCA_031259495.1 Oscillospiraceae bacterium
GTCGCAGCTTTTTTTAATATTATGGCACTCTAATTTTTTATAGATAGTCTACCGATATATTAATATCATGCTGTAATTTAACAAAAAATATTTAGTATTATTTTTTACAAGATAGTCTACAATTTGAACTCAAAAAACCGCTTAAGCCAGGTGACATATATGGGGTTGGGGGTTTGAAAATTCCGGATAATTATGATGCAACTTTACCAGCATTTAGACGACTAACTACAGTAAATTTGAATGTTTAATTATTTTAATTTTTTCGTAATCGGAAATATAAAAAAATAATAAACTTTTCCAAAAAATAAGTATATTTCCAAAATAAAAACTAGAATTATATTATGCACTTTTATATACAGGACATGTGTATAAAAAAAATAAATTAGCAAAGATTAATGATTCTTAAAGTTCTACAAAAAAACAGACTAAATAATCAAATAAAAGTTTTTTAGTAAATTAGTTAGTACCTAAGTAATTAAAACTAGGTTTTATGAGATAAAAATTGAAAATCATAATTAGTTAGAGTTAGCAAAAACTACTTGCGTCAATATTCCCAAAACTCGTCTCCTCACTTTCTCTAGATTTGTCTTTTATTATTTTCCCGTCTTCAAGAGTTATGATTCTGTCACATTGATTAGCTACAGATTCATTGTGTGTAACTATAATTACAGTTTTTAAGTTTTTATTAATTTTTTTAAGAATATCTATAATATTTTTACCTGTTTTTTTGTCAAGCGAACCAGTTGGTTCATCAGCTAAAATTATACTTGGATCATTTACTATAGCTCTTGCTATACAAACTCTCTGTTTCTCTCCCCCAGAAAGATCACTGCCTTTTTGCTCAATTTTTTCAAGAAGCTTTACATTTTCTAAGACTTTTTCTACTCTTTCTTTTTTATTTTTTGTATTTTTTGAATAATTAATAGGAATTTCCACATTTTCAAATACAGTATAGTCGTTTATTAAGGCGTAATTTTGTATAACAAATCCAAAATATTTATTTCTAAAATATGAAAGCTCTTTGTCTTTGAGATTTTTTGTATTTTCGCCGTTTAAAAAATAATCACCGCAATTAGGAATATCAAGCAACCCTAAAATATTTAAAAGTGTTGATTTGCCAGAACCAGAAGCTCCGACTATTGCTAAAAGCTCACCACCTTTAATTTTTATACTTACACTATCTAAAGCTTTAGTTAAGTTTTTATTTTTTCCATAAGTTTTAACAATATTCAAAAGTTTTAACATATCTTTTATCCTTCATTTTTTATAATAATACTTATATCTGTGTTTTTAATTTTATTTGCAATAGGCAAAACTATAATAGATATTACGATGACACCAAAAACAAAAACAATAAAACTAGCCAAGAAATCGAAAACAATTATCATTTCTATAATCAAACCTAAAAAAACAGAAAATGCTATATTTGTAACAAATCCAGCTACAATGTGACCAATCGTACAACCACACAAAAGTTTTATAGCTATTTTTTGTTTGCTTTTTTCTATTAATATAAACATTGCTAAAACAATATTTACCGCAGCAAAAATTGCTATACTAAAAGCTAAAAAATAAGCAGATAAAGAACGGTCAAAATTAATCTTTAAAATATCTTGAAAATAGTCTTTCCATGCATAAAAAGTGGAATATGTGTGTGCAACGTGTTTTGATCCGAATTCGTTTATTTCTTTAAAAGAATTATTTATGTCGTCTGTTACTATGTCAAAACCAGAAATGCGTTCATCAAGATCAGAATACGAATGTTCAAACATAGGACTTCTATACACATCAGTATGCAAAGGAAAAATAATCATTTTGTCCAAAAAAACAAGATTATTACCGTTATTAAATTTTAAAAAGCAAGATTCTTTTTTCAAAAACCCCTTGACAACAAACTCTATTTCTCTTCCTTCATCTGGAAAAAAATTCAAGCCTGTGTCAGAGACTTTTAGTACGTTGCCAACTTTCAGCACTTTATTAAATTTGTTTCCCAAAACTATTGGTACAGTTTTGCCATCATATGAAAAATCCGACTCTTCAAAAAAATCACCGTTTTCGCATTCTATATTAAAAACATTTTTAAAATGTTTGTTTGTAAATAAAGCGGGCAAACTTTTAAAACCATGTGAATCTTTCTTACAAATTTCATCGTCAAAATCAGAAAAATTATTTGTACCAGAAACGGGTAAATCGCACATTTGGGTGTTAATTAATTTAAATTTTTCGTTATTATTCAAAAAGTTGTAAAAATCCTGAAGTTTGTCTTCGTTTTTTTTAATATCGAAACTGTTTAAAAGAGTCTGATCGTTTGTATTTTGAAATAAGTAGTAGCCGTTTTTTTCGTTTATCAGGTTTTCTATTTTTATACTTTGGGTTTTTGTGTTAATAGAAGAATGAACACCATAAAAAAGCAAATAAAAAGAAATCAACATTTGTAGGCTTAAAACTAAAAATAAAAATGGATGCTTAATAAGATCTTTAAATGAATAATAAATTTCATTTTTTATAATCATTATTTTATAGTTCTCCTACTTAAGCATGTTAACTATGGAATTTTTACAATAATTAAATAACATAAAAAAAGAAGTTAAGCATCCAAGAAAAAAAACGACTAAAAAAGAGCCAAAAAATGCAGTTGTAAACAAACTTATATTCTTGGATTTGAAAAAATCTAAATTTTGCACAAAAAAAAGAAAACTTGAACCCAACAAAAAACTCAAAGTCAAAATTATAAAATAATTTATAAACACTTCTATAAAAATATTAAAAGCGCTAGCTCCGCTTAGCCTTTTTATTCCTAAAGAAATTTTTTGTTTTGTGAGCCAGTACTTAACAGCGTTCAAAGTATTTAAAATAAGCACAAGAACAACTAAAAAAAATACTACAACAAAATGAAAATTTTCTTTCAGTATCGAAAAAACTAGTTGAGAAATCTCTGGATTTTTACTCATAGTCAATTGTGTTTTTTCTGCACCGTTTGCGTCCAAAAACTTGCCAAGTTCGTCAACGAATTTTAAAGCGCTGTTTTTAGCGTATAAAATAAAATTATCATTAAAAAAGCACATATCATTAGAACTATTTGCAAAAAGAATATACAAAAGCCTAGGTAAGCTTTGATCACATAATTCGCCAGACATTTTATATTCACACGAATCTATATAAAATTTGTCCTCATAGACGTTGATTTTAGTCTTCTTTGAATTATAAAAAACTAAATTTTCCTGATTTTTTATATTTTCTCTTCGAATAAAATTTTTTATTTTTTTTTCTAGCTTATCGGGAACATTTTTATTAAAGTAAACGCCTCCATCTCTTTTCAATAAGACTATGTTGTCATCATATTTTTCCAAAAAAATAAAAAGTTCTCTATTTTTTATGTTACATCTAGCAACGCTTATATCATAAGAATTTGACAAATCAAAAATAACATCCTGTTTTCTATTATCTATAGATCTAAAAATAGCAGCTACATAAATATTAGTTACGAAAGAAACAAACGTGAAACAAAAAAATAAAAACCTTGAATACTTAAATCTTATAATAGTTTTTTATCTCTCTTTTTTACAGTTTTTTTATATTTGCTTTTTATTTTTAAGACAAACTAAAAAAATTAAATATAAAATTTATACTAAAAAATCAGTCCCATCGCCCATAAAACGAGTATCCGGTTCCGTCACTACAACTACCATTTGCCTGAGCTTCTGCAGCATACCAACCTGCGTATGCACCATCCATAATTCTACATGATCCTTGCCTTCCAGTATCATGTTTATAATCGCCCAAATAACATCTTACGTAATGATTTTGCCAAGATCCGTGTTCGTAGCCATTACTTATACACGATTCTACACGGCAAAACTTAGGCAAATCCCAAGGCGGCCAAACACCATTTATGCCGGTGTAGCTTCTTATTCTAAATTGTCTTTCTTCTACATTCACTGATAATCTGAATTCTATTGCATTTGCACGAGCATTATTAAAAAACAACCCAAATAAAAAGAGAAATAAAAAAAGGCTCGATCTTCTTTTCGTTTTTGATCACATCGCTTTTTGAACTTCATATGTCTTCTTAGCTTGTCTTTTTGTTTAACTCTTTGTTATTTTATAAATAAATTTAAATCGCACACTAACAAAATCTTCCGCAATTGTACTTGGGTGAAGAATGATATGTCAATACTGCGTTGAGCCAAAATAAAAAACTTAGATTTAACAGCAACAAATATAACAGATCTTAAGTAATTTTAGCCGAGTTACAGTTAATCGGTATTTAACAAAAAAGCAAAAAAATCGTAGTATTATTTTTAATTTAAACGTTTATTTTTCTTATACCTTTGTGGTAATAAGGTCTAATTAACTTTAGCTACTCGTGCTATAGAATAACTTTTTCAATTTGTTCAAGAAATTTCTTTTTTCTTGTTAACGCTTGATATACAGTTCGTCTTTAAAAGTTGAGAGTGTAAGTTGTTTATTCATAGCAACCTCTCAAATAATTCTACAAGTTAAATAAGCTAATTATAATAGGGGCTAGCTATGAATTAACTGTGGTGTTGTTTTAAATTCTTTTTAAACCAAAGAACAAACCTTAGGAATGCGATCATACGGGTTATATCTATATTTTTTACACTTTTGGCCTTGATTATTATCCTTTATATATATTAATTTTTTTGTACAAAACACTTGTTTTGTTTTGTCTTTTTTGCCATTTTGACAATAACTACACGACGGAACTACATTTTTACCGAAAAGCTTTTTCAAAGTTTTTCTAACTCCTTTTTAGTGCATTTGTTTTTATTCTTATCCCTAATTTCTATTATCTTAGGACTTAAGGTCAAAAGAAAGCAAGCACTTAAAAATATAAGCGAAAGACTCGAAGAAGTAACCCAATATGTATTAAAAGTTTGATTGTTATGCACAATATTCAATGAAGCTTCTACGCTTGCAGGCCAAATACTGAATGCTATTTCTGTTAATATAGCCGAAAAAAAACCGTGAAGTATTCTGAAAAAAATAAATTTTATTTTTGAAAATGCTATATCCGATACAGATGAAAAAATTTGGAAATGTACACATAATCCTGAAAAACCTATAATAAAAGCTAAAAATATATAAGGCACCCCGAGACAACAAGCAGTTTTGCAACCATTTGTTACTTCTAATATTGCAGGCAAAAAAGACTCAGAAATAGTTTCACTTGCTCCAAAATTTCTAATCAAAGTATAAATAACAGAGTTTATATAGGTAGTTTTTAATATTAGAAAAATAGAACAAAAGATTACTACAAGAGAACACATATTTATCATGGCATGCGTCGCATCTGTACACGAATCAACAAATGCTTTTGAAATGGCAATATTTTCAGGAAATTCTCTAATTTTAGTATTGATATTTTTATACTTTTTTTCTTCTTTTTTTAAATTAATTAAAATTCCGATTATTAAAGAAGCTAAAAATTGACAAATAAAAAGCGTAATACCTGCTTGAAAACTTTTTAATAGGCTAGTTCCTACTACACTTATTACAAAAGCTGGTCCTGCTCCCACTACAAAATATATCATTTTTCTAGCTTGATCTTCATTTATTTCTCGTTTGTCGAGTAGTGCCTTTATGCCTCTTGCTCCAGTAGGATATCCACCAAACAACCCTATGAATATCGTGGCTCCACAAGTTCCAGGCAAATTAAAAAATAATCTCGTAAAAGGCTCTAAAATTTTACGAATTTTAAAACTAAATCCAGACTTTACCACAAACGATGATAGTACTAAAAACGGAAAAACAGATGGTATAAGTATCTCAGAACAAAACTCAAGCCCAATTTTTATACCACTAATAGAGGCATTGCTACGAAATATCAATGCAAAAGAAAAAAAAACTATTAATACTATTAACCAAAAAAAATTAAAGATTTGTTTGCTTGAAACTTTCAAAGAAAATCCTCTGTTTTAAATTACACAAAATTATATTTTTTTGTTATCAAATCTGTATATTTAAAGAGTATGTTTCAAATGTGATTTTTAGAGACTAATTGGCATAAATTTTCATAAGAGTATTTCTAGTAAAGTTTTTAGGAGTGCCCGGGATCTTTAAAAAAGGAGATGCTTGACATTTTGAAAAAATTTAAAAAACTAAAAATTAGCCAAAAACTAAAAAAGATTGTTAAAAATACACAAGTTTCTCCAGGACTATTTTCGAACCCATGTCATATCGAAGTGAACTCCAATGAAGAAGCCATAATAGAAGGGTGTAAAGGTGTTTTAGATTATGACAAAAATTTGATTCGTGTAGATGCTGGGAAAATGCGTTTGTTATTTGCGGGAAAAGAACTTTTATTAAAATGTCTAACGAGCGATTCTTTAATAATACACGGTAAAATTTTATCTGTAGAGTTTCAAGACTTAAAAAGCTCATAAGAGGTATAAAATATGCTTAGCATTTTAAGGTATATATTGGGCTTTGCTGTTTTTTCTATCGATGGTAAAAATGCAGAACGTTTTTTAAACTTGACAGTAAGATCTGGCATAAACATTTGGAAAATAGAAAAAAAAACTGGTAAATTATTTCTTGCCAAAATCACAGCGACTAATTTTAAAAACTTAAGAAATATAACTAAAAAATTTAAAGTAAAAATAAAACTTAAATCAAAACATGGTTTTCCATTTATTTTTAATAAATATAAAAAAAGGCTCGGGTTTTTAGTAGGGCCAATTTGTTTTGTTCTTATCATTTATTTATTATCATTTTTTATTTGGAATATAAACGTAGTCGGCAACAAAAAATTAACTGAAGATGAAATAATCAAAGCTACTGAAGAATTAGGACTGCGAGTAGGTACTTTTAAAAATTCGTTAGACACTGAACTTTTAGAAAAAAATATTATGCTAAAACTCGCCGATTTATCTTGGCTTGCCGTAAATTTACAAGGTAGCTCCGCTAAAATAGAAGTTAAAGAAAAAGAAGAGCCTCCAGAAATTGTTCCGAACGAACACCCATGCAATATAATTTCTAAAAAACCGGGACAAATTACACAAATACAGGCTCATACAGGAAAAGCAGAGGTAAAAAATGGAGATTCTGTTGCAAAAGGAGATTTACTTATAAATGGATTTGATCAAGATAATTACGGTAAAAGTACAATAAACCATGCCACTGGCAAAGTTTTTGCTATAACAAAGCGCCTTTTAAAAGAAAAAGTGTGTTTTAATCAAATTTTATATCACAACACCAAAAAAGTTATAAATCGAAGAAGTGTAGAATTTTTCGGGTTGAAAATTCCCTTAACTATTGTCCCAAAACCTGACGAAAACTATAAAAAAGAGCTTACTGTAAACAAAGTAAGATTTAATAATCTATGTTTGCCAATTGTATTTCATAAAGAAAAATGTATAAAGCAAAAAAAAGAAAAAATTATGCTTAATATAGAACAAGCTAGAGAAAAAGCCCAAGAAAATTTGAAAAGGCGAGAAGAATTTGAATTCAAAAATGCAAAAATATTATCAACAAACATAAAAGAAAGAATAGAAAATGGAATTTACTATCAAGACGTAGAATATACTTGCGAAGAAGACATAGCTGAAGAATCAGAAATAACTTTTGAAAAACGGCCTGAAACTCAGTCTAAAGAATCTAATAACAAAAAAAACAAAAGTTTAGAGACTTAAAAAATTTTTCTATAATATCTGCAAATTTAATTTAGATTTTTTTTGTTTCAAAGAGCTATAGAGTTTATGTTTACAAACTAGAGAATCGGATTACCCAGCGTCGTCTAACGGTGTTATATCCATATCTGACTTCGTTATCATTCATACCTTTAAATCGTCATGTTGATCTTATGTCAATTCAGGAGGAGAAAGTTCGTCTCTAAGATCAAGAAGCTTTCTAGAATCTCGACTCTCTTTAAGAGTTTTAATACATGCCTTAGGCAGAGAATATAGCATGCGGCCTACTTTTTCAACATGAGGAAGGCGCAAACCACAATAATTTCTACTTCTTTCTTATTTCTTGAAGCTTTTCAGGTGTCCAGTATGGAAGATGAGCTACTGGTTGTGGCGCCGGAGGTGGAAAACTAGGTGGCACCGCTCTCGCTAACGCTGAAGATTTGGCCTTTGCAAGCCTTTTTTCTACTTCCTGAATTCTTGCTGACATGACTCTCAAATCA
>JAIRLJ010000001.1 GCA_031259495.1 Oscillospiraceae bacterium
ATTTTTAGGGTTTAACCAAAAAATTGAAGCAAGGGCTGATATGATTGGTATTAACGTAAACATCATACCTCTCGAAGGCGAGAGAATTGTGCGTCAATGTCAGGTAGATACAGATAAAAAATTAGAACAAGTGTTCTGTGAATTGTTTCCCGGTAAGTATAATTTTTGCGTAGCATATAGGGGACGATACTTAAATAAGACTCTTACTTTGCGCAAGTACAATTGTGTTGAGGGTGACTTTTTGGTCCTAACGTTTAGAACACCAGAATGGTTCCAGCGAAAGCATTACTGTAACTGGTGGCAGCATTTTTCTGCTGAAGAGAATTTGGTTGAATCGGTATGTACTGTGAAATAAGGTGCAGCTTTTTTTTCTAATATTATGACACTCTGATTTTCTATAGATAGTCTACCGATATATTAATATCACACTGTAATTTAACAAAAAAAATATTTAGTGTTATTTTTCACGAGATAGTCTACAATTTGAACTCAAAAAACCGCTTAAACCAGGTAGCATATGGGTTTGAGGGGTTGGGGATTGAAAGTTTCGCTTTAAACAAACAATATTTTATTTTGCTGTCGTTCTTTGCCTGAACCAATATTTTTTATCAAGATTTCTGTACTGTACGGCTTCCAAAATATGTTTGTCATCTATTACATCTTTTGCGTCTAAGTCAGCAATCGTGCGAGCAACTTTTAAAACTTTGTCATATGCTCTAGCTGAGAGGTCTAATTTTTCAAAAGCTTTCTTTATAATATTTTTTGCAAAAGGCGTCATAATACAAAACTTCTTAGAAAAACCAGAACTAATATTTGCATTACATGTAATCGAAGTGTTTTTATACCTTTTGTTTTGTGTTTCACGAGCTTTATTAACTCTTTTTTTTATCTGTGCTGAACTTTCAGCTGGTTTCATCTGCGATAAGTCTTCAAACTTTATACTTGGTACTTCTATATGTATGTCAAATCTATCTAATAACGGACCCGAAACTTTAGATAAATAATTAGCAACGGATTTAGATGAACAAGTACAAAATCTTGTTGGATGTGAAAAATATCCACAAGGACAGGGATTCATAGCACCAACAAGCATTACAGAACATGGATACGAGAAAGTTCCCTGCACACGAGATATAACTACCTTCTTGTCTTCAACCGGTTGCCTTAAAACTTCCATAGAAGCTCTTGGGAACTCAGGTAGTTCGTCCAAAAATAAAACTCCATTATGTGAAAGTGAAATTTCTCCTGGTTTCGGAATTGTTCCACCACCAGCAAGACCAGCTGTAGAAATTGTATGGTGTGGTGATCTAAACGGACGAACTTTAACCAAAGCGGATTTTTTGGAGAGTATGCCAGCTACAGAGTGAATTTTTGTTGTTTCTATTGACTCTTCGAAAGTCATATTTGGCAAAATACTGGGCAAACGTCTAGCAAGCATGCTTTTTCCTGAGCCCGGTGGCCCTATTAAAATAACATTATGACCACCAGCTGCAGCAATTTCCAGAGCTCTCTTTGATTGAAATTGTCCACAAACTTGAGAATAATCGCAAAGGCAATCATCTTGATTTTCAGACATAGCAATTGTTCTTTTTGCTGGATGTAAAACTTTTCTTTTTGTTAAATGATCAAGCAACTCTGTTACGCTGCTAATCCCAAAAACACTTATTCCCTTTACTACAGCACCTTCGGCGATGTTGTCTTTTGGCAAATAAAAATTTTTCACTCCATTTTTTTGCGCCATCACCGCCATAGAAAGCACACCGTTAACAGGTTTTACTTCGCCAGAGAGAGAAAGTTCACCTATAAAAGCTGAATTATCAAGATTTATATCCAATTGATCGCTAGCTTTAAGTATAGAAATTAAAATAGGCAAATCGTAAACAGACCCCGCTTTCTTTACGTCTGCTGGTGCAAGATTAACAACTATTCTTTTTACTGGAAAAGTAAATCCAGAGTTTTTTAAAGCCGATCTAACTCTATCACGCGATTCTTTTATAGAAGTGTCAGGCAAACCAACTAAATCAAAACATGGCATAGAATTACTCAAATCAGTCTCTACGTTTACTGTAAAAACTTCTAACCCCAACACGCCAAAGCTTTTCAAATTTGCTAGCACGTAATACTCCCAACTTACAAATAGTCTTTTAAGTACGCAAACATAAAACCTATCGTCATCAGTAATTAGTTAATTTTTTCATTAACTTTTCAGAATTTAATTGAGATTTAATTTATACTAATTTTTCCAATTAACCATAGGAATACTAACATATATTTAAGTTAAAATCAGCTTAGAGCTCGTTAACGATCTCCAGGTGGATAATAGCTTTGGATAATTTTTCGCACTTTTTCGTTAAAGACCTTGATTTAGCACCACTAGAACTATATTTTTTGTTTAAAATTGTGAAAAACTAACTCAAAAATTCATTTCACTAAAAACTGTTAACAGACTCTTACAAAACTAAAAAAGCTCCAAGTATGGAGCTTTTTTGTTGAATAAAAACGGACCTAGCAAAGATTCGAGAACTATTAAAAATACTTAGAATCAAATACAGGTTTAGCACTAATTCTTGCGCCCGTTTCATCCAGAGCTATGGTGATCTCAACTCCCCCTCTTTTGCCCGCATATGGTTGCAATTTGTTGGTTAGAGCCTGTTCAAGATTTCTTGATGAGTATCCAAGAGCGTTTACCTTCGCTACCGTTTTACGTATTTCGTCCTTAAACCCTGTTCCAGTAATGTTACTATAATATTCGTGTAATGTAGCTCCCATATTAAGATTCGCACCGCCAGCAGCTTTTTCTAAATCTTTTTCGTCTAATGATTTATTTTGACCCATTTCTCTATTCTCCCTTCAAATTAAAATTATTAGTAAGAAAACTTCTTACACAACGTATTTTTAACAAGTTTTTTCTTTTAATTCATAAAACTTAATAAATTTTGGTATAAACAGTACATTTTTTGTAAAAAATGGAAAAAAAGTAAAAAAACTGTGTCAAAACGGTTTCTGTGATAGAATGTCCATGTTTTGGTAAGTTTAAAATATAACTACGTGATTGGGGTAACATTTATAATGAAATTTTTAAAAGTTGAAAATGTTAGCAAAATTTATGGAAATGGAAAAAATCAAGTTGTTGCACTCGATAAAATTTCATTATCTATACAAAAAGGGGAGTCTGTTGCGATTATTGGCTCAAGTGGTTCGGGCAAATCTACCTTGCTTCACATTCTTGGAGGGGTAGATTTACCAACGAGTGGAGCTGTTTACCTCGACGGTCGAGATATTTATGCTCAAAGCAGTGAAAAGTTGGCAGTTTTTCGCAGGCAACAAGTTGGATTGATTTATCAATTTTATAATCTCATTCCAACTCTAAACGTAGTTGAAAATATTACTCTACCTGTGCTACTGGATGGATGTAAAGTTAATGATGAGCGACTAAATGAGCTGTTAGATTTACTTAAATTGTCAGATCGTAGCAATCATCTGCCAAATCAATTATCGGGTGGAGAACAGCAGCGTGTATCAATTGGTCGTGCGCTAATAAACAATCCAGCAGTTGTGCTTGCTGATGAACCCACGGGAAATCTTGATAGCAAAAACGGGCAAGAGATTATGCGCTTGTTAAAACTTAGCAATAAAAAATATGGGCAAACTCTCATCGTTATTACCCATAGCAAAGATATTGCATCACAAGCAGAGCGTATTATTACTATTTTAGATGGTAAAGTGACTGTGAACGGACAAGCGCCATTATGAAAAGCGTTTTTAGTAAAATTACTTTAAAAAGCCTGAAAAAGAATCGCGTTCGAACTGTCGTTACTATTATCGGAGTGATTCTTTCTATTGCTATGATCACGGCGGTTACTACTTTTGTTTCTTCTCTGCAGAATTTTCTTATTAGGCAAGAAATTAAGATGACTGGCGATTGGCAAGTAAAATTTTTAGACGTAGATTACAATTTTGCGAAAAAGACAATCGCAAATAGTCAAGAGATAAGAACTTCGTCGGTTATACGAAATGTTGGTTATGCTGCGCTAGATGACAAATTGAGTTCAGGAAAGGCCTATCTATTTGTCGCGGGGCTTGATGACGCTTCTTTTAAAAATATGTCAGTTGAGTTAATCGATGGAAATTATCCAAAAAATGAAAATGAAGTTCTTATATCAGAGCACGTTTCAACGCATGAGGGTGTTTTGTATAAAAAAATAGGTGATACTTTAACGTTGCCACTCGGAAGCAGAATCATAGACGGCAAAAAAGTTGGACAAAACACCTTTTCCCATGGTGATGCTGATGACAATAAGAAAGAAATATTTTCTGCCGAAACCACAAAAACCTATACTGTTGTTGGAATTTGTAAACGTCCGGTCTTTGAAGATTTTTCTGCAGCAGGCGCTACCATAATAACAAAAACCAATTTCCACATGAATGAACGAAGCAGTTTTGATGTTTTTATATCGCTCAAATCCCCAAGAAAAGTTTATGATTATGCTAAAAAAATAGCAGGAAATTATGATTGCAAATTTAATACAGATTTATTGAGATTTATGGGTGTTTCAGATAGTGATAAGTTTAATAGGGTTTTATATTCTTTTGCTGGAATTTTGATTGGTCTTATTATGACAGGTTCAATTTTATTAATTTACAATTCTTTCGCTATTTCAGTTAGTGAACGTTCTCGTCAATTTGGTATCCTTTCGTCTGTGGGTGCAACAAGAAAACAGCTTAGAAAATTAGTGTTATTTGAAGGTTTCTACATCGGAATTATTGGCATACCTCTAGGAGTGATTTTTGGAATAACAGGAATTGGAATTACATTAAAACTGATTGATAATATTATAAATGTAGCAAATGTTGGTGTTAATTTTTCTTTGTCTGTATCTGTTTTCTTACTGTTGATTACAACAGCAATTGGGATTTTTACGATTATGATTTCAGCCTACATTCCAGCAAGACGTACATTTAAAAAATCAGCTATTAGTGTTATAAAACAGGTTGATGATGTTAAAGTTAAGCCAAAAAAGCTCAGAACTCCAAAAATTATAAGTTTATTATTCGGAATAGAAGGCAATTTAGCATTAAAAAACTTTAAACGAAACAAAAAACGCTATCGCACTGCTATTATTTCACTTTTTGTTAGTTTGGTATTGTTTATCTCTGCGAGTTCGTTTGGTTTATATATGTCACAGTTGACAAAAATAACGCTTGAAGACGTGGGATGTGATTTGCTTTTTTCTGTGCAACAATATGGTAATTGCGATCACATACAAGATGAACAGTTTTTAAAACTATACGACCGGATGAAAAGTGTCGACGGAGTTTATAAAAGTGCGTATCAAAAATCTTGGAATTGTTTTTCTTTTGTAGATAAAAACAAATTTACTGCCCGTTATCTCAATTATATTAGGTCTGGTAGAGATGATGGATTAGATGGGGAAACAATAAAAACCTATATGCGAGTTTATTTTATTGATGACAACAGCTACCAAAATTATCTAAAAACTTTAAATCTTTCACCTGAAACTTATAATGTTTCACAAAACAAACTTCCTGCCGTTGGGAATTTTATCGGTTATGATCACGAAGAAAATAGAAGGTTGTCCATCAATACGTTTAATGAACATGTAGTAATGCTCGATTTAAAATCAGAGCAGTCAGATCAAGAAGAGTTTTCAAGAAAAATTTCCTTAGATTTGGTCGATACCCTACCAGAAGGATTTAGTAAGTCGCAAATCAATTTTCTTACCATTTTTGCGCCATACAGTGAAAAAAAAATGTTTCTTAATTCTGCAAAAGAGACTTTTGCTGACTGGTCCATAACTTTTTCTTCCAAAATTCCTAGAAAATCTGAAACTGAAATAAAAACTATTATGAAAGATGTTGGTCGTGTCGGTTATTCATTACACAATATAGCGGAAGAGTCAAAACAGACTCGTAATACAACAATGATCATGAATATATTCGTATATGGCTTTATTATTTTAATTTCTCTAATTGCTATTGCTAATGTTTTCAATACGATTTCTACGAATGTTAATTTACGCACACGAGAATTCGCCATGCTTCGATCAGTAGGCTTAACTAATACTAGTTTTAATAAGATGATGAGCTTTGAGTGTATTTTCTACGCTTTTAAAGCGCTACTGTACGGATTACCTGCATCTATAGCAATTATGTATTGGTTTTATAAAACTGTTTTTAGTGTGGGGGATATATCGCTTATAATTCCGTGGGGCAGTATTGTAACAGCAGTTTTGTCAACATTTTTTTTAGTTTTTGTTATTATGATGTATTCAGTTAATCGGGCAAAAAAAGCTAACATAATTGACGCATTAAAAGATGAAACAATATAATGTGCTGTTGACATGCAAATAAGGCTGAACGTGCGCAAATCGTTTTGAGATTTAAGTGGACTATTAATAGTGAAAGCTTTTGATCAGTGGTTAATATTATCTATATTGTCTATAAATTTTTTGGCCTTTTTAAAAATTCTTAGATCGTTTATATGTCTTAAACTTTCTAAAGTTTTTTTATATGTTGTCCATTTAAAATTTTTTACTTCTTCTTTTTGCATTCTGACTTTAGTTGTCTTAACTTTTGCAGCAAAGAGTACTACTGTTTTCTTAATTTTTCCAGAAAGCCAATAGGAAGCCGTCTCCCGAAATCCGTTTATTATTTCTGCATGCAGCCCAGTTTCTTCAAAAACTTCTCTAATAGCTGTTTCTTTCTCTGTCTCTTTTAATTCTATATGTCCCTTTGGAAAACTCCAATTCTTGCTTCTTTTATTTTTTATGAGTAAAGTCTTTCTTGTAGCTTTAGGCCCGAAAAAAATAATGGCACCACAAGATTTTTCGTTTAAACATACTATCTTTAATATATTGTCATGAAAAACACTTTTTAATCTGAGAGTTATCTCTGGTTCGTAGCATATATAATTTCTGGGCGCTACTATTAAAACTGGATCTTTCTTGTTTTTTATGTAAGCTATAGCTGTAACTTTGCTTGTCATAATTTCTTTTAAATTATAACGAGTCGCTATAACAAAAACTTCATTAGCGCTATAGTTGTTGTTTTTAGATGTTTTATCATTTGTATTATTAATGTTGATTATTTGCCCCCTATAGATGAGTTTTCTTTCTTCTAGATTTTCTAACCTGCGAAATTCATCTATTTTAACTTCGAGGCATCGATCCAGCATGATCCCACCTGCCTTTGTGGTTAATTTGTACAGTTTTTTTAAATAAATTCATTAATGTGATATAAAATTTTATTTTTTTCACTTTTTTTTGTTTTGATATTCCGGTATATCAATTGTTTTCGTTGTTTTTTGGTTTGCTAAAAAATAAAACAATTTGTTAAAATTTCTATGATAAATTCGGAAAAATTTTAGGATAGGGCTTGTGAAGAATAAACAGTATTTGTTTAGATGGGTACTTTACTTTTTAGAACTTGTTTTGCTTTACGTTTTTTCTCAAATGACAATTTTCCCTTCTGTATTTGGTAGAAAGCCAAATTTACTTGTAGCTTTACTTACTACTGTTGCAATTTTCGAAACGGGTGAAGTTGTTGCCTGCTTTTCAATGTTTGCAGGTTTTTTAATTGATGTAAGTCTTGGTGTTTTTGTTGGTGTTAATGCGTCTATTTTGTGTTTAATATCTTATATTTTAGGTACGTTTTCTGCTCATTATTTGCAAAAAAACTTCTTATCATATTTAGTAGTTTCCACAATTTTTATTACTGTGTTTTACAATTTGCAGTTTTTATTTTTTTATGTACTGCGAGGATATGATGAAATTTTTTATGCTTATAGCATTCACTACTTGCCACCTATGATAGTTACTTGGTTTGTATCTTTGCTTTTTTATTTAGTGAACAAAATTTTAACTTTACCGTTTCAAAGAAAATACTTAAATTTTACATAGCTCCTTTTGAGTTTTTGATAAAAAAATTATGATTACAGGAAAAATGATGACTATTTCAAAACCTAGAATTTTTTGTTTTATATTTGTGGCTATTGTGTCTGCATGCGTTTTTATATATAGACTTATAGACTGGCAAGTTATAAACGGAGAAAATTTAAGACTCAGAGCAAATTCTAGTAAAGTTTTTAGAATAAAGATGGAACCTGCTAGAGGTGAAATACTGGACAGAAATGGAATTAGTCTTGCTGTGAATGATGTAACTTATCAAACAGTATTTGATAGGTATAAAATTCAAAAAGGGAATATCAATAGTACCATAAATTATCTTTTAGATATATTTGAAAAAAGAAAACAAAAATTTATAGATGATCTTCCTCTGTGGATAGAAGAAGATATGTCTTGCGGTTTTCTCGAAGATAAAGTTTATGATAAAAAAAATACAAGTAACTATAAAAAAGAAATAGAAATACTAAAAAGTAAAGATATTTTAGATTTGAATGAATATGCCACAGCAAAAGACTGTGTTGCTAATTTGTTTAAAAAATTTGGATTAGAAGGTAGCAGTTTTTCTGTAAAAAGAAAACGAGATATAGCAAGTGTTCGCTACGGAATGGAAAAAACTAAACATACTTCTCCGGATTCATATGTATTCGCTGAAGATTTAGATAAAGATAGTGTTATTGTAATTTCTGAACTTTCAATTGATTACCCATGCTTTAGAGTTTCCAGCAAAACAAAAAGAGGATATAGAAACTCTTCACTGGTGCCTCATATCTTAGGAAATGTATCAAAGCTCGACCAAAAAGAATACCAAGAAAACAAAGAAAATGGCTATAAACTTAACGATAGAATAGGAAAATTTGGTATAGAAAAAGCTTTTGAATCTGAGCTTAGAGGAAAAAGAGGCAGCAAAATAGTAGAGACAAATATAACAAGTGAAATAATATCTCAAAAAATAGAAGAAGAGGTAGAACATGGGCATACCGTATTTTTAACCATAGATGCTCATCTTCAAAAAGTTTTAAATGATTCATTAGCAAACCATGTAAGATACTCACAAGGTAAAAAAGCTGGGGCAGCAGTAGTTTTAGATTTGAAAGATTTTTCTATTTTAGCCGCAAGTACTTATCCATCCTATGATATTGCTAGATATTCTGAGGATAGTGACTATCGTAATAAGCTTTTAAGTGATAATAATAAATCGCTTATTAATCTGTGTTTTGAAGGTATATTTGAGCCAGGATCAAGTTTTAAGCCATTAACAACACTTGCGTGTTTGCAAGAAAAAGTAATAAGCAAAGATACTAATTTTTATTGCAGCGGAAGATGGTATCTTCCTGGTAGTGGCCATTTTGCAAGGTGTATGGGTGTACATAGAAACATAGGTTTAACAAATGCTATAGCAAGATCTTGTAATGCTTATTTTATGGAATGCGGCCACAGATTGGGACACGAAAGGCTCAATAAATACGCTGAAATGTTTGGCTTAGGAGTTAAGACAGGCATAGAAATTTTTGAGTCTAAAGGAAGATTAACTTCTGAAGAAAATGCAGAAGAAATTGGAAGCCAGTTGTTTCCGACCTCTGATTCTGAAGCTGCGATAGGTCAAGCTCTTGATCAATTTTCTCCTTTACAGTTAGCTGTTTATGCTGCGACAATTGCGACAAATGGTAAGCGTTATGAAGCACATCTAGTAGACAGAATTACAGATTATTCTAGACAAAATACACTTTTCAAAAAAGAACCAAAAATTTTAAGCGAAGCACCCATTGACATTGAACATTTCAAAGAACTTGGAGAAGGCATGTTAGGTTCAAGTAATTTTGGTACTTCTTCAAGGTCATTAAGAGGATATGACATAAGAGTAGCTAGCAAAACAGGCACTTCAGAAAATCCATCGAATCACGATCACAAGACTATGATAGGATATGCACCCTACGACAAGCCAGAGATAGCTATTTCCGTTGTTATACCGGAAGAAGGAACTTGGATACACAATTATCAGCAAGTATTTAAAGAAACACTTGATGCTTATTTTAAAAAAAAGGGGATGGATGCTGAACTTGAACAATAATAGACAAATCAAAAATGCTTTAATTTTTTATAGGGCATCTTACACAATGATTAACGAAGAAATTATTAAAATTTTTTCAGAAAAGATCACTGGCTATAAACTAAATGTTTTCGTAGCTACTGATGATGATGCTTTAAAGTTTTCTTTTAATAAATCTTTTGAAAGAAATGATATTACCTATGTAACAGGAGAAAAAACTTTAGATTTTGAGTGTTTTATAAAAGAAAATTTCACAGCTAACGTAACTAATTTTGAACAAAGAATTAAAATTTTTAAAAATAAAAGCTTTGAAACTTTAAAAATTCAAATTGAAAGTCATACAATTTTTATTTTGCCAGAAGAAGAAATAGCACTAAAAAAAGCCCTAGAGTTTGTTGTTTATAGAAGCATAATAAGAGACTACACCATACTTAGAAGAGTTCCATTAAGGAAACCGCTAAAACTTAGTGCGATATCGAATGTATATTAATTTTTCGAAAGTTTTATCAAATTTAATATGCAAACTTAAAGCTTAAAATAACTAAAAAACTATTTTTTTAAAAAAAATTAGGATTTTTCTGCCATTATTTTGTTAAATTCTTCAGAGTTCATTTTTTCATGTTCTATCAAAAATTTAGCTATTTGATGAAGTTTTTCAAGATTTTTTCTTAGTATACTCTCGCTTTTTCTGTAAGCACTGCTTACGATTTTTTTAACTTCACTATCTATATCTTCAGCAACTTTTTCTGAAAAATTTTTATTTAATAAGATAGGTTGTTGTTCGTTATTGTAATCTTCATAAGCAATAGGTCCAACTATTTCGCTCATGCCATATTTTGTAACCATACTTTTAACTAACTCACTTGCTACTGCTATATCATGTGAAGCACCCGTAGAAACATCACCTATAACTATAGCTTCAGCAATTCTTCCACCATAAAGAACTATCGCTTGCTCAAACATTTGTTTTTTTGTCAAATGAGACTTATCTTCTTCGGGCAAAGAAAGAGTGTAACCCGTAGCCGTACCTCTTGGTATAATAGAAATTTCGTGTACAGGATCATGATTTTTACAATAATAATTCGCCACAGCATGACCAGCTTCATGGTAAGCTGTGATTTTTTTATCTTCGTCGTGTATTATGCGCGATTTTTTCTCGATTCCCATAATAACTTTCATAGTAGCTTGCTGTATTTGTTTCATTGTTATAGATTTCAGTTCTTCACGAACAGTTAAGAGAGCAGCTTCATTTAATATGTTTTTTAAATCAGCACCTGTTAATCCCGCTGTCGAACGAGCTATAGTTTTCAATACAACATCTGGAGCAAGCGGTTTACCTTTTGCATGAACTTTAAGTATAGCTTCTCTGTCTTTAACATCCGGTGCACTAACTACAATTTGTCTATCAAATCTTCCTGGACGTAAAAGCGCTTTATCGAGAACGTCGCCTCTGTTAGTTGCAGCCATTACTATGATTCCTTCGTTTATACCAAAACCATCCATTTCAACTAATAATTGATTTAAAGTTTGTTCTCTTTCATCGTTTCCTTTATCTCCTCCGCTCGAACGTTTGCGACCTACAGCATCAAGCTCATCTATGAATATGATACAAGGAGAATTTTTTTTAGCTTGTTCAAATAAATCTCTAACGCGTGAAGCTCCAAGACCAACATACATTTCAACAAATTCAGAACCAGATATAGATAAAAAAGGGACTTTAGCCTCGCCAGAAACAGCTCGAGCCAAAAGAGTTTTACCTGTTCCAGGAGATCCAACAAGTAGTATTCCTTTTGGAATAACTGCGCCCATATCATTATATTTTCTTGGATATTTCAAAAACTCAACTATTTCTGCCAATTCTTCCTTCTCTTCTTCAGATCCAGCAACATCTTCAAAAGTTGCATTGCCTTTGTCTTGAAAAGCATTTTTAAATTTTGACTTCATAAAACCCATATGCCCACCAAGACCCTCTCCTATTGAACCCGAAAGTTTACGCATTAAGAAAAACATTAAAGTCATTAAAAGAAGACCTGGCAAAAAATTTAAAAGAATAGTAAAAAACCAAGGTGTTTCTTGTGGCCTAATTACGTTTTCTTTTATTAAGTCGTCTGGATTTTTCTCATTGTAATTTTTTATATACTCTTTTATATCTTCGCGCATCCAACGCGCACTTGGTACAATATATTTTACAACTTCACCACTTTTTAATTTTATTTCCATGCTGCCAGAACCAAGATCTAACTTATATTCAACTACTTCTTCTTTTCTAAAATACGCAACTATTTCCGAGTACAAACGATTTTTTGAAGGATTGAAGTCTAAAATTTGCATCAGTATAAAGCCAGCAAAAAGCAAAGCACCAAGAGCTATCAGAAAACTAGTTTGAAAAAATCTTTTGTTGTTGTTATGCTCGCTATTGTTATTCAAAAATAAAACCCCCACTTTGTCGATTTAAAACCATATTCTACTGGCAAACTTCTTTTTTAAGTGTACCTACAAATGGCAAATTTCTATATCTTTCTTTGTAATCTAGACCGTATCCCACTATGAATTCGTCGGGGATATCAAGGCATTTGTAATCAGGAGTAATATTCGCCTGACGCTTTGACGGATTATCAAAAAGTGCACATATTTTCATAGTTCTAGGGTTCCTGTTTTTTAAAAGCTCGATTATAGCATTAAGAGTAATGCCGCTGTCTAAAATATCTTCAACTATTAGTAAATCGTAATTTGAAATTTCTATATCTATATCCTTTGTTATCTTAACAACACCAGACGTCTTAATTCCACCTTCATAACTTGAAGCACACATAAAGTCTATAGAACAATGTATCGTTATATTTCTAATAAGATCTGACATAAAAACTATTGAGCCCTTCAACACACTAATCATAAGTAAATTTTTGTTTTTATAATCTCGACTTATTTCAGCACCAAGTTTTCCGACGGCTTTCGAAAGGACTTTTTCATCAAATATGATTTTTTCTATGTGTTGCAACATTATATCACCATTAGAATTATACGATCTAACCTAATCAATAAAAACTCTAGCCCTTAATATCGAATTTTTATTTGCCGCTGCACCTCTCGAAGCACCAAAACCCTCGAGCCATAAAACTTTATTTTTATTTGCTAAAATAATAAGATTCGACCGTTGCGTATTTGGAATTTTTTTCTCGTTTAAAAGTTTTTTCAAAGTCTTTGTGACGCCTCTAAAATTTTCAGAAAAAAGATCCCCAGGTCTTCTATTCCTAAAAAAAGAACCACCTAAAAGATTAAAATCTAAATCTAATTTAGGATCGAAAGCATCGCCTACATTTAACTTTTTCATTATGATGTGTCTAGAATCAGGTGTCAAGAATGTACCTTCTGAACATGGAATTTTCCAACTAGCTGCTTTATTTTTCGTAAATTTTTTTAATACACCAGTGTCAAGTACTAAAATTTTATTGTTTGAAAAAATAACTTTGCCACATCTTTTTTTTATGATTGCACGAATCATATTAAGTTGAGGATAATTTGGGGTTAAATTAAAAAGTTCTTGTACTATTAAAACAGAACACCTAAAGAATAGTGAATCTGACAGGTTACAAAGTCCATCAGATAGAAAACCGCTGTTAATTCGTAATTTTTCTAATTTTTCTTTTGCCAAAGTAAATAGAAATTTATTGTCTTCTTTTAGATAATTTGAAGTTCTAAATATTATCTCTTCAAATTTTGGATTTAATTTTTTAAACTCTGGCACAACATCAAGTCTTAATTTATTTCTTTTGTAATCGCGTGATAAGTTTGAACTATCTGTAATAAATTCTACTTCATAGTTTTTGCAATAGTTAATTGTATCTTTTTTTTTAAAAAATAAAAAAGGACGTATTATTCTGTTACGTTCGATTGGTATACCTGAAAGTCCAGTACTTGAAGAGCCTCGTATAAGATTTAGTAAAAAAGTTTCTGCGTTATCAGAAAGTGTATGGGCTGTTAAAATTCTAGCTTTATTTCTTATGGCAATTGAATTTAAAAACTCATATCTAATAATTCTTGCCATTTCTTCTATGGAACACTTTTTTTCTAAGGCTTTTTTTCTAGTATCTTCTCGCAAAATTTTGCAGCTTACAGGATAATATTCGCACCAAGATTTGACAAATGTTTCGTCTTGATCCGATTCTTTATCACGTAACAAATGATTTACATGAACTACTAAAATATTAAGATTATTTTTATTTTTTAAAAATAAAAAAAAATCAAGCAACGCCATAGAATCGCTTCCGCCAGAAACGGCAATTACTAAAGTTTCGTTTTCGAATTTTAAGTTACTTTTCTTAAAACAATCAAAAATTTTTTGTCTTAACAGTTTAAAACCTCCTCGAATGTTCTAAATCTGTAAAACGCATATACTCCCCTTGCCAATAAAGTTCGACGCTCCTTGTTTCTCCATGACGATTTTTCGCTACAATACACTCGGAGATATTTTGATTTTGTTCTTCATTATCAGCATTATCTTTATAATAAGATTTTCTATAAATAAACATTACTATATCGGCATCTTGCTCAATAGATCCAGAATCACGTAAATCAGAAAGAATCGGGCGATGATCAGCTCTCTGTTCACTTGCACGCGAAAGTTGTGAGAGTGTTACGACTGGTACATTTATTTCTTTAGCCATTATTTTTAAATTTCGAGTAATTTCAGAAATTTCTTGCACTCTATTATCTATTTTGCTAACAGAAGACATAAGCTGCAAATAATCCACGATTACTAGGTCTACATCCTGTAATCTCCTCAGTTTTGCTTTCATTTCTGGCACTGTTACATTGGGAGTATCATCAAGATAGATCTCTGTTTTTGATAAAACTTCTCCTGTTTCTATAAGTCTAATCCATTCCGTTTCTGAAAGTTTTCCACTACGCAGTTTTTCACCTCGTATCTGAGCATCGCTGCAAAGAAATCTAGACACGAGTTGTTCTTTTGTCATTTCAAGTGAAAAAAAAACTACTTTTTTTTTAAATTTTGTAGCTACATTTCTTACAATATTTAAAGCAAGGCTTGTTTTACCCATACCAGGTCTCGCTGCTAACAAAATAAGATCCGATCTATTTAATCCAACAATAGTATTATCAAGATCTAAAAAGCCAGTTAAAATAGGTTTATATAAATCATTGTCTGGAGAATTAAGTGCATCTAGACGATCAAACTCTTCTATAATTACATCGCTTATTTTTTGTAAGCCTTTAATACTTTTAGAATTTCTTATTTCAAAGATTTTTTGTTCAGCAGAGTCAAGAAGCAATTCAGGTCCACTGGTTTCTTGAGTAGCATCGGTCATTATTTGACGTGCAGCTTCAATCAATGTACGAGTCTCGTATTTTTCTTTTACAATGCGTGCATAATTTGGTGCATTCGAGATTGAAGGAACTATCTGTGAAAGTTCTAGAAGATAGGTTTTACCATCTGAATCATTTAGAATAGAGTCGAATTTCAACTTTTCAAGCATAGTAATAAAATCTATATTCTGCCCAAGTGTATACATTTCTAAAATAGAAGCGTATATTGCTTTGTGATTTGTCACATAAAAATACTTTTCGTTTGGCAAAATATCAACGATAACGTTTAAAATATTTGAGTCTAAAATAATAGCACCCAAAACAGACTGTTCTGCCTCAAAGTTAAATGGCAAATTAAATCCCGAAAGTTTTAAGTCTTTTTTTGCACTCTGCACTTTAAACCTCTTTTAATATTTTGGAATCAGCTCTTAAAAGTTCTAGAGCTTCCTTAGCTGCAAACTGCTGTGCTTCTTTTTTGCTTTTACCTTTACCTTTACCGATGATGATACTCTTTGTACGACCTTTTATCTTGGCCTCAACAAAAAATATTTTTTTATGATCGGGCCCAATTTCTCCAGCATCACTGTAAAACAAATCGCAAAATTGTCTTTGTTGAACAAATTCTTGTAATGTTGTTTTATAATCTGTACAAACATCAAAGTTTGAACTCTTAAGTGCGGGCAAAATAAATCTTAAAATAAATTTTTTTGCTTCTTTTATTCCGCTATCCAAGTAAATTGCTGCAACTATAGCTTCAAAAGTATCGGCTAAAACAGAAGGTAATTTATTTCCACCTGAAAGTTTTTCCCCATACGAAACCATTAAGAACTCATCTAAGCCTAAAGTTTTTGAAAAACTAAAAAGCATTTTTTCACAAACAAGACTTGATCTCAATTTAGTAAGTTTTCCCTCAGATAAATCCGGAAATTTGTAAAATAAGTATTCTGAAACTATCACGTTCAAAACAGAGTCACCTAAAAATTCAAACCGTTCGTTGCTATTTTTTCGAACTTCGTTTGCATAAGAAGAATGCATTAAAGCTATAAGAGCATAAAGTTCATCTTTAAACTTATACCCAAGCCTTTTTTCTAATTTTACAAAATTAACCTTTTTTATCACTTATAATCTGCCTTAATTTTCAAATCAAAAATTAATTCACAAAATTTACCATGTGCATGTTTAATTTCTTATAAGACTGCTTCGTGTAGAGCTAAAAAATAAAAAAACACAAACACACATATCTACGTAAACGTTCTTAATGCCACCATTTTAAAGAAATCGTCAAAGAAAAGATAGCTTATATTAAGCATCTATCACAATCTGTTAGAAACGAAATCATCTTTCTTAGCCTATTCGTAGGTGTACACAAACGCTTTATTGTTAGCTACCAAAAACAAGCCAGAGTACGTAATTCTTGCTAAGTCTCAAGAAAATACTTCTTTACATTGTCTCTAGGAAATCGATTTGAAAAGTTGAACAAAACTACACCCACGCCCGATCATCAAAACTTTCTCCACTTACTTAAGCTGCCCATATTCATCCAAAAGCTAAGTTAAAATCAAGGCAAATAGTTTCTACGTGTTATTTGTAAAAACAAATACAGGAAAATTGTATCCAAGTAAACGATACTAAAAAACAAAATTACCAAAATTAAATCCAATATTGTTATAGAGTTTTTATTTTTTGTAAAAATTTTTTAGCTTTAAAATTTATTCACTAGATTTTTCTGTGTCGTCTTCTGTTTTTGTGTTCTCATTAAATTTCTCCGCACTTTCCCCTTCTGTTTTTACGTTTTCATCAGATTTTTTTGCATCGTCACTATCCTCATTGCCAGTGCCTTCCTCAACGTTTTTAACTTGTTGCGATTGTTCTTTAAACTTTTTTACTTGCTCGTCTAACGCGTTTAGCTCCGACTTTTTTAAGATAAAAGTAACTACATTCAAAGTTACTACCAACAAAAAAAATGAAACAGCAATAATCTTTGTCCATCTTTTATAAAAAGCATCTATTGATCTTGACTCATTTTGAGAAAAAAACGTTCCTGATGTTGTCGGAGTGATCGATCCAGGATTCTGCTGTTCAGCCTCTTGCAAAAGAACCATCGAAATAATTGAGACTGCTGAAATTAGAAGAAGACCTCCCAGCGTTATTTCTATCCAACTCATAAATACTCCCCCATAAATTTTTATTACACCTTAGTAAAGTACACAACGTAATAACCTACCAATTTGCAAATAATAACACATCCAGTGTTACCAACAAATAAACAAACACCATACAAAAATTTAACACCGTATCCCGCATGCACCACTCTACGCCTATGATAACATAAACTTGCTTTTAAAAACACAAATCTAAATCCCGACCACGCCAAACGCACAAAACCCCTTCATATACGAAATTATAAGTTACAAACTGTGTATTTTATTTCCCTTCTTCTTTAGCTTCAGTAACAGCGACCATTAAATTTTGTACATATTGCAAGTTTATTTCGTCATCTTCTTTTGGGTTTAGCTTTGAGATGTAAATTGTTGAGCTGTTGTTCGAAATCTGCTATTTTTTATTTTTGATCTCGTCAATTATTCTAATAAAACTTTCCATCTGGAAAATTGTAGACTTACCATCTTTTTTTGCATTCGTTTTTGGTGTTTCTCCAAAAACTTCTGTCTCTCAATTTTCGTTTAATTTTTTATTTTAAGGCAACACATCACAACCCACCTTTTAAACTTCAACTCTTTAGTTTTCCACAAATTTAGTCGCAATTGTTGATAACTTTTTGTTTTAGCAAAACCCCAGCCTAAATTAATAAGTGTTTCTTAATTACAAAGCTTTCAACCCCCAAACCCCCTCAAACCTATATATGCCACCTGGCTTAAGCGGTTTTTTGAGTTCAAATCGTAGACTATCTTGTGAAAAATAACACTAAATATTTTTTTGTTAAATTACAGAGAGTGCCATAATATTAAAAAAGTTGCGACTTACTTCAAAGTACACACCCACTCAACTAAGCTTTGTGTATATATCTACAATAGCTATCGTGAAAAAGGAAAAGTTAACACGGTACACCATACACAGCAAAAAGTTAGAAAAAGTTCGATTGTCTATTACTTCATTTATAGCTGTTATATCAAATAAACTGTAAAAGTTTTGAAGTAAAAAGGTGTTGCCTTAAATATTTAAATTTGCTGAGACTACTGCAGAAAATTACAATCATATAATTGCTTACGAAAAAAATTAAACTAATATAGTGCTATCGCTTAAAAAAAGACTTGAGTTTTACTAAATTTAACGATTGCTTTACAAAACTCAGACCTAAAAAGAGCTATAATTTAAAAAAGTGAGAATTTAAAATGAACTTTATTGATTTGCAAAAACAATATCAGGTCATGAAAACAGAAATAGATCAAGCTATTCTCGGTGTATTGGATACATCCAATTATATCCTAGGAGAACCCGTCACAGAGTTAGAAAAAAAGCTCGCAGATTTCTTAAATGTAAAACACTGCATATCCTGCGCAAATGGCACCGATGCACTCTTACTACCACTTATAGCTAAAAATATAGGCAAAGGAGATGCTGTTTTTGTCCCAAATTTCACATTTTTTGCAACCGCTGAGGTGGTCAACCTTCGTGGTGCCACGCCTATATTTGTCGACGTAGACGAAAATACATTCAATATAAATCCTAAGAAATTGGAAAATGCAATAAAAGAAGTGATTAAAGATTATAAATTAAACCCTGCCGCAGTTATACCCGTCGATCTTTTCGGGCTTCCCGCCGCTCATAAAGAAATATCAAATATAGCTAATAAATACGGTTTGATAATTATAGAAGACGGAGCTCAAGGTTTTGGAGGCACGATAAACAGAAAAAAAGCTTGTTCGTTTGGCGATGTCGCCACGACTTCGTTTTTCCCCTCAAAACCCCTAGGTTGTTATGGCGATGGTGGCGCTATGTTTACAGATGACGATTCTCTCGCCGATGAACTTCGCTCATTGAGAAGACACGGGGAATGTAACGAACGCAAACACAATCACAAACTTGTGGGAATAAATTCCAGATTAGATAGCCTTCAAGCCGCAGTTTTATTGGTCAAACTGGACGCTTTTCAGCGTTATGAGTTAGATCGCCGAAACAAACTCGCCACTTTATATACACAAAAACTTTTGGATGTAGTCAAAACGCCAATTGTGCCAAAAAATTATTTTTCAAGCTGGGCTCAATATACTATAAAACTCAAAAATAAAGAACAGCGTGATTACGTTAAAACAGAACTACAAGAAAGAGACATCCCAACTAGAGTTTATTATGAAAAACCACTAAATCGACAGGAAGTATACAAGGGAAAATCGCAGTTTGCTAAAACCTTTGAAAAAACAGAAAAACTTTGTTGCCAAGTTCTTAGTTTACCAATGCATCCTTATCTCACAAACGATGAAGTCGATTCTATTTGCGAATTAATCAAATCTTTTGTTTAATAATTTTTTAAAAGGAGGAGAATAACTATTGAGTTACTTTTCGCATGAATCCAGTTTTGTGGATGAAGGCTCTTTAATCGGCGACGGTACCAAAATATGGCACTTTTCTCATATCATGAAAGGTAGCAAAATTGGTAAAAATTGTAATATAGGACAAAATGTTGTCATTTCAGAAGAAGTTTCATTGGGTGATAACGTAAAAGTTCAAAATAATGTCTCCGTTTATACCGGTGTTGTTTGTGAAGATGATGTCTTTCTCGGCCCCTCATGCGTATTTACAAACGTGATGAATCCTAGGAGCACCATAGAGCGAAAAAACGAATACAAACAAACTTTTGTGGAAAAAGGGGCGACCATAGGGGCCAATGCAACTATCGTTTGTGGAAATAAAATAGGTAGATATTCGCTAGTCGGTGCGGGAACTGTTGTGACTAAGGACGTACCGTCATTTACACTTGTTTTTGGAAACCCTGGAAAAGTTCACGGTCATGTATGCAAATGTGGGAACAAGTTAAATTTTAAAAATCAAAAATCTTTCTGTGCAAATTGTAGGGTGTCTTATCAAATAAACGATAAAAATTCTATTGAGGAGTTATAACATGCATATAAAACAAATGCTTTTAGAAAAAATTAAAAACAAAGAAGTAGTGGTTGGCGTGATTGGACTCGGTTATGTGGGATTGCCCTTAGCCGTTGAAAAGGCTAAAGCAGGGTATAAAACGATAGGATTTGACGTGCAGAGCACAAAAGTCGATATGGTAAACATGGGGCAAAATTATATCGGAGATGTAGTGGACTCAGATTTATCAACATTGGTAAAATCATCCATGCTCAGTGCAACTATGAATTTTAGCTTTATAGAAGATGTGGATTTTATTGCAATTTGTGTCCCCACCCCACTAGATGATCATGGGCAGCCAGACATAAGCTATGTGAAAACTTGTTCTGAAAAAATTTCCCAATTTTTAAAAAAAGGGACAATCGTAGTTTTGGAATCGACCACTTACCCAGGAACAACCGATGACCTCATAAGACCTATTTTGGAAAACGGTTCCGGTTTGGTTTGCGGTGAAGATTTTTATATAGGTTTTTCACCTGAAAGAGTTGATCCTGGTAATTTAGTTTATAAAATAAAAAATACACCCAAAGTTGTAGGTGCAGTCGGAGAGGATGCATCTGAGGTTATTGCTTCGATGTATCGCCATGTTTTGGAAGGTGATGTATTAGAGGTCTCGTCGCCTTCTGTTGCAGAAATGGAAAAAATTTTGGAAAACACTTATCGCAATGTAAACATTGGTTTGATAAACGAAATTGCCATTTTGTGCCATAAAATGAAAATCAATGTTTGGGAAGTTATTGAAGCTGCAAAGACAAAACCTTACGGGTTTCATGCCTTTTATCCAGGACCTGGGCTCGGCGGTCACTGCATTCCGCTCGACCCTTATTATCTCTCTTGGAAAGCAAAAGAATATGAATTTCATACTTCTATGATAGAAGCAGCCGAGATCATCAATGACAGTATGCCGGATTACTGCGTTAACAGGGCTACGAAGATACTCAATAAATTTAAAAAGCCTTTAAATGGAGCCAAAGTAATGGTTTTGGGAGTGGCCTATAAACAAGATATTTCTGATTATCGAGAAAGTCCTGCTTTAGCCGTAGTTCAGGGTTTATTAAATGGAAACGCACTTGTGGATTATTACGACCCATTTATACCGGAATATCACTATAAAAACAAAATATATAGAGGATTGAAATATTTTAATGAAGAAGTAATTCAAGAATTTGATTTGATCATAGTAACCACTGCTCACACCATTTTGGATTACGAAATGATAGCAAAAAATTCAAAATTTATCTTTGACACTAAAAATGCATTAAAAGCTATAAAAAACAGAAATAATATTGAACTTTTGTAATTTTAAAATTCACACAGCTACATATAGAAACTTCATTCTTAACTCTAGTGCCCTTTGAAACGAAATAAACAGAAGGCGCGACGCTTTTAGTTTAATTTTCTAGTGGGAAAATTTAATTCATCATTTTGGAGGTTTTTTATGAAATACGCTTTAATCGGTTGCGGTCGAATCTCTTCCAACCATATTGCTGCAGCAATGGCAAATAATTTAAAATTGGTGGCAATTTGCGATACAATTCCGGGTAAAATAGAGGATAAGTTTTCAAAATTTTCACTCAGTTCTGATGTGAAAAAATATACTGACTATAAAGAGATGCTTAAAATAGAAAAACCTGACCTCATTGCAATTGCAACCGAAAGTGGAACTCACGCTCTGATTGCTCTTGACTGTATTAATTGTGGGTGCAATTTAATTATTGAAAAACCCATAGCTATGTCAATACGAGATGCCGATATGATCATTGAACTATCACGAACGAGGAGCGTTGTTGTATCGGCTTGCCATCAAAATAGGTTTAATAAATCCATTTTTAAGATTCGCGAAGCATTGGACAAAGGCAGATTCGGCAAGTTATTTCACGGCGTGGCTAACATCCGTTGGAATCGAGGGAAAAATTATTACAAACTGGCCCCTTGGCGTGGAACCTGGGCACAAGACGGCGGTACTCTCATGAACCCAGTGTATACACAACATAGACCTGTTAATATGGATGATGGGCAATGACGTTACAGAGGTTGTGGGATTTACCGATAGGCTCAGCCATCCTTACATCGAAGCAGAGGATTTTGGGATAGCTCTTGTAAAGTTTGTCAATGGGGCTTACGGACTCATCGAAGGAACGACAAATATCTATCCTGAAAATTTTGAAGAATCACTTTGTATTTTTGGGGGAAAAGGCACAATTAAAGCCGGTGGTAAATCCGTTAACATCATTGAGCATTGGCGTTTTGACGATAATTTAGATGATAGTGAACAGGTTATGAAGGAATGCGGCAAGGAGCCACCTAATGTTTACGGGTTTGGGCATATTCCTCTGTATCGCGATGTTATCGATTCTATAAAAAATGGAAAACAGCCATACGTAGACGCTTATGCTGGGAAAAGGGCACTAGAATTGGTACTTGCAATATATAAATCCGCAAAAGAGAAGAGTATTATTAAACTGCCTTTAAAAGATTGTGAAGTTCGGGATTTTAGTTAATATTTAATTTTTTTATTTTTAACAAATATTACGCTAATACAGTAGACTTCCTGCAAAACTTGGATCTTTGATTTGAAACGAAACTTTCAACCCCCAACCCCCCAAGCCTATATACGCCACCTGGCTTAAGCGGTTTTTTGAGTTCAAATTATAGACTATCTTGTAAAAAATAATACTAAATATTTTTTGTTAAATTACAGCATGAT
>JAIRLJ010000032.1 GCA_031259495.1 Oscillospiraceae bacterium
TCTAATTTTTTAGATTTACTTTTATTAAAACGTCCATAAAAATAGGAAAAAAGTTTAATTTACGATTTAATCTTTATAGCTAGGATTTATAATTTTGAGCTTGAAATTTAGTTTTGTAGGAGAACATTATTTTAGAACTTTAATTAAATTAAGTGTTGTACAGTACAAAGTGAGAGAAGTAATAAACAAAATGAAGAAAATTAGAATATAATTTAACTGCATATGAGAAAAAACAAAATTTGAAAATGTACATGCTATAAACATGCAAACAATAGGCAAGACTATATCATTTTTAAATGATAAATCTAATTTTGTTATTTTTATAACTCTGAACAACATCGTAATTGCATATAAAAACTCGCTTGAAAACATCATTATAATTAATCCTATTACACCTTTTATGGGCAATAAAATAAATATTAGCAAAACTTTAACAATAGAGTTTGCGAAGTTATATACTAAAGATCTAACTTGTTCATTAAGACCTTTTAAAACAGATTCTAAAATACCAGAAAGATATGCGAAAGGCACAATCGGGGCTAATATTGATATGTATATTGCACATTCATGGCTCTGATATATCCACTTACCTATAAATTTTGCCCAAAACCAAAAAACACCCGCAAAAAAGATTGAAAAATGTAATGTAAATTTTATAATTTTACTTATGATTCTTCCCATAGAAGCGTAATCGTTTATAGCATTAGATCGGGATATTTCTGGTATTAATAGATTAGAAAAAGCTGACATTAGTACTGCTGGAAATGAGATTACAGGAGAAACCATTCCTCTTATCATACCGTAATCTGCAAGCGATTTTTCTGTGGAAGCACCAAATTCTTTAAGTCCGATTGGAATCATTATATTTTTTGCAGCACTAAGTCCAGTTTTAACAAAAGAATTTGTAGAATTAGGAATAGATATTTTCAAAATTTTTCTTAACACTTTGTCTTTTCTCAAAGAAACAGCTGGAAAATAAATTTTAAAATTTTTCTTATGTTTACAAAAATTAAAAATATACATTAGGTAAGAATGTAAACAAGAAAAAGCTTCAGCTATTACTGTTCCAGATACAATTGTCATGCAAGCATATTCTACATCTCCCGGTTTGATTCGCATTACTAAAAAAGCAAAAATTGCTATTTCAAATAATTGTTCCACGAGTTGTTCACTAGCAGTTTGAAAAATATGTTGTCTTGCATAAAAATATCCTCTGAAACAAGCTGAAAAAGCTAAAAACGGCAAACCTATAGATAAAATTTTTAACGAGCTAATTGATCTTTTATCCATAAAGATATTAACGCTGATAAATTCAGATAAATAAAATAATAAAAACGATAAAGACAAAGAAACTAAGAACCCTATGGCTAAGCATCTACGAAAAACGCTTCTTGCCATTTGTTTTTGATCTTTTGCAAAATAGTCTGATACAAGTTGCGTAATAGCAAGGCTTACTCCAGAAACAGCGAAACTAGAAAAAAAAGAGTAAACCGAACATACTAAACCATAAATGCCCAGACCTTCTGCTCCCACTTTTGCTGCCATATAAGAACGAAATACAATACCTATTAGTTTTGCAATAATAGAAGTAACGGTTAGTACAATGGTATTTGTAACAAAAATTTTTTTTTTCAAATTTTCAAAATGTACCTCTAGTTAAATTTTTTAAATGCTAATAATTAATATGCAGTTTAAATAAATACAATTAGTAAAACTTTTCAAGATCAAACTTTGGGTTTAGTTGTTTTACTCTAGGTTAGTTTCATAATCTGATAATGACGTTGTCTATCATCGTAAGTTGATTAACTATTTTGCTGTATGGTAGAATCACCGCGTTGGGCGTCTTGTTTTTTAGTGCATCTTGACACGTGGGTATCCAGGGCCCTGCACGGTTGAATATTGCGAACTATGTCAGGCGGGGAACCGAGCAGCATTAAGCAAATTTTTTGATGCGATGCAGAAAGTTTTGGGTGCTCACATGTCAGGATTGTATGTACTCGATGTACTTGTTGTTGTGTTTTAGATTTTTGGAGGTTCAAAAGTGTATAAAGCTTTGTATCGTAAGTATAGGCCTCAAAAATTTTCAGACATAGTTGATCAACAACATGTGACAAAAACTCTTAAAAATGAGGTAAGGTTTTCGCGTATGGCGCATGCTTATCTTTTTATAGGAAGTAAAGGTACAGGGAAGACTTCGTGTGCTAGGATCTTAGCTAAATCTATGAATTGCCTAAATCGTGAAGATGGCGATGCGTGCTGTAAATGTGAAATTTGTAATGATTTTGAAAAAGAAAGTTTAGTAGACATTTCTGAACTTGATGCTGCTAGTAATAATTCAGTTGAGGATATTCGCTCAATTTGTGAAAACGCAAGTTTTACACCTGTAAAAACAAAATTTAGAGTGTACATAATAGATGAAGTTCACATGCTTTCACAAAGCGCTTTTGCAGCACTTTTAAAAACACTTGAAGAGCCGCCAAAGCATGTTGTTTTTATCTTAGCTACTACAGAATTTGTCAAACTACCTGCTACTGTTGTTTCTAGATGTCAACGTTTCGAATTTACTAGAATAAGGCCTGAAAGTATAGCAAAAAAAATACTAAACGTTTCGTCACTAGAAAACATTAATTTAAAAAAAGAAGCTGCAATGTTAATAGCAAGGTTCGCTGACGGTGCTTTGCGTGATGCATTTTCTCTTCTTGATAAATTTGTTGGTTTAAAAGAAGAAATTGATGAAAAATTTGCTAACTGTATCTTGGGATTTGCTTCAAAAGATGATTTGTATTTTCTTTGTAATTGTATCCTAAAAAATGATATAAACTCTGCTTTAAAATTTGTGGATAAAATTTATATGGCATCTAAAAATATAGAAAATCTTGTACAGGAAATTTTAAAAATTTTTAGAGACATAATGTTGCTCAAAATAGATTTGGATAATTATAAAATTTTAAACCTTACTGAAAATGAACTAGAATTTATAAAAAAGTTCTCTTTTAAACTTTCTTTACAGAAAGTTCTCTTTTTTATGGATATTATTTCTGAATGTTTAAAAAATATATATTTAAAAGCTGATCCTAAAATAGAATTCGAGGTATGTTTGGTAAAATTATGTACAAAATATACTACTCGTAATAATAGGAGCTTATTGGTAGAAAATAATTTCGAAATTTTGACAGTTGAAAATAACAAAAATAAAACTAAAACTCAAGAGAAATTAGAAATTGAAGATAATAATATTAGGGATAATTATGATAAAAAAAATGATTTTAATATAAATATTGCCGAACCTTCTAAACCGAAAACTACGGAATCAGAATTTGTTTCGAAAAGTACTGAAAAAAATTCAAAAGCTGATAGTTTTTTAGAAGAAGATAATTTAAACTCTAAAATTGAACTAAAAGAGAAATTTGATTGGAATAAAATTTTGAACTTCTTAAAACAACAATCTGAAATTATGTTTTCAGCCTTCGAAAATTCGCGTGCTTGTATAAAAAATGGTGTTGTTTTAGTAGATACGCCCAAAAAAATAGGTAAACAGTTTTTAAACAGTCCATCATATAGAGAAAAACTTCGGCAAGCTATCTCAAGTTTTAGTGGTATGAACTTGGATATTGTTTCTTGTGATAATACAAGTAAAAATGGTATAGAAAATTTTATAGAAAAAGCTAGAAAATATGGATTTAAAATTACTGAAAAAAATTAAAGTAAGGAGAAAAACGTGAAAGCTAGGCTACCAAAGCAATATACGGAGAAAAGTTCTAACAATTTACAAAGAATGGCAAAACAAGCTCAGGAAATACAAAATAAGATACAAAAAGCAGAAGAAGAGTTTGCTTTAAAAGATTACAGTTCTACTTCTGGAGGGGGAGCAGTAAAAGCTATTGTTTCCGGAGATCTGAAAGTTAAAGAAATAGTGCTCAATGATGAAATTGTTAATAAAAATGAAAAAGAAATGCTTTCTGACTTAATAGTAGCGGCTGTGAATGAAGCTCTCAGAACGGCTAAAACAGAAAAAGATGCTGTAATAGAAAAACTATCGGGAGGATTTGATTTCGAGGGGAGGTTTTAATAAATTTGGAGAAAGAGAACACTTTTTTGTCAGAGTTGACTCGGCAATTTTTAAAATTACCTGGTGTAGGAAATAAATCTGCCAGGAGGTTTGCGTATCATATTATGAAAATGCCGAAATTGCAGGTAGAAAATTTCTCAAAAGCTGTTTTGGATACTCGTAATAGCATAGAAACTTGTAAAATTTGTGGTAGTTTAACAAATTATAAAACTTGTGATATTTGCAGAGATACTTCGCGTGACGTCTCCTTTATATGCGTAGTTGCAGAATCAAAAGATATTTTTCACATAGAAAAATCGTGTCAGTTTAACGGTGTTTATCATGTTTTGGGCGGTGTTATATCACCACTTTATGGAATTGGTCCTAATGATATTAAAATAGACTCGCTTGAAAAAAGAGTTTTCGAAAATAAAATTCGAGAAGTTATGATTGCTACAGGTACTAGTGTTGAAGGTGAAGCTACTGCTGTTTATATTTCTAAAATTTTGAAAACAAGCAGTGTAAAAATCTCCCGATTAGCATATGGCATATGCGTTGGATCAGATTTAGAATTTACAGATGAAATTACTATATCTCATGCTATTTCTGGCAGGAAAGAGATTTAGTAGGAGCATGAGTTCTTTTAAATTAAAATCGAAATATACTCCCAAAGGAGATCAAATAGAAGCTATAAAAAAGCTTACTAACGGCGTAGAAGACGGATTAAAAAATCAAACTTTGTTAGGTGTGACAGGTTCTGGAAAAACATTTACTATGGCAAATATAATAGCCAATGTAAACAAGCCGACTTTAGTTCTTACTCATAATAAAACTTTAGCTGCGCAATTGTGTTCTGAATTTCGCGAATTTTTCCCAGAAAATGCAGTGGAGTATTTTGTTAGTTATTATGATTATTATCAACCGGAAGCTTACATACCTTCTAGCGACACTTACATAGAAAAAGACGCATCCATAAATGAAGAAATAGATAAACTACGTCACTCAGCGACAAGTTCCCTTAGCGAACGACGTGATGTGATAATAGTTTCAAGCGTTTCTTGTATTTATAGTTTAGGCGACCCTATTAACTATAAAACTATGGTTATTTCTATTCGACCTGGCATGAAAAAAAATAGAGAAGCTCTTATAAAAAATCTTATAAAAATTCAATATGAAAGAAACGATATTAATTTCACAAGAAATAAATTTCGTGTTCGCGGTGATATAGTAGAGGTTTTTCCAGTAAGTTCTACAGAAAAAGCTGTAAGAATCGAATTTTTTGATGATGAAATAAACAAAATTTCCGAATTTTTGCCAATAACGGGGGAAACTGTAAATGTACTTTCTCATATAGCAATATATCCCGCGTCCCATTATATAGTTCCTAAAGAAAAAATTAAAAAATCTTTATTAAAACTCGAAGACGAACTAGAACAACAACTAAAATTTTTTAACGACCATGATAAATTAGTAGAAGCACAAAGATTAGCTCAAAGAACTCGTTACGATATAGAAATGCTAAGAGAAGTTGGCTTCGTTAAGGGTATAGAAAATTATTCACGAGTTCTTTCAAATCGAAAGCCCGGAAGTATGCCTGTTACTCTTTTAGAGTATTTCCCGAAAGATTTTTTATTGTTTGTAGATGAATCGCACGCAACAATGCCACAAGTAAGTGCTATGTATTCAGGCGATAGAGCTAGAAAAGAAACTTTAGTTAATTACGGATTTCGTTTGCCATCCGCTTTTGATAATAGACCTCTTAAGTTTGATGAGTTTACCAAAAAATTGAATCAAACTATATATGTAAGTGCTACACCAGGAGTATATGAGCTCGAAAAAAGTGGGCAAATCGTTGAACAAATTATAAGACCTACTGGACTTGTTGATCCTGAAATTGTCGTAAAACCTTCTAAAAATCAAATTGATGATTTAATTTTTCAAATAAAAAAAATAACAGCCAGAAAAGAACGTGTATTGATTACAACATTAACTAAAAATATGGCAGAAGATTTGGCAGGATATTTAGAAGAACTTGATATAAAAGTTAAATATATACATCACGCTATAGGTACACTTGAAAGAACGCAAATAGTACGTGATTTAAGACTTGGCAATTTCGATGTTTTAGTTGGTATAAATCTCCTTAGGGAAGGTCTTGATATACCGGAAGTTTCTCTAGTAGCAATTTTGGATGCAGATAAAGAAGGTTTCTTGCGCTCAGAAAGGTCACTCATACAAATTATAGGTAGAGCTGCTAGGAATGAGCAAGGGAAAGTAATTATGTACGCGGATGAAATTACATCATCTATGCAAAATACCATAAAAGAAACTTACAGAAGGCGAAAAAAACAAATTGCCTATAATAAAAAAAATAATATAACTCCTAAAAGTATCAAAAAAAAGATAGCAGATGTTATAAAAATTTCTAAAAAAGCAGTTCCTAAAAACAAAAAACCAATTGTCAAAAATAACACTGAAAAAGAAATAAAAAAACTGAAAAATCAAATGAAAAAAGCAGCTAAAGATTTGGATTTTAAGCGCGCTATAATCCTAAGAGATAAAATAGAAACGCTAAAATTTTTAGAGAATTAATGAAACTTCGCACATAAAAAATGTTTTAAATTTTTTTTTCAAAAATTAACACCAAACACAAGATTAATATGTTTGCTATTACTATGCTTGCTCCTGTAGGCGTATTTAAAGAGAATGAAATTATCATGCCTAAAATAAAACAGATAGATGAAATTATTACAGAAAAAAATACTAGAGATTTAAAATTTCTAGATATTTTTTTTGCTATTAAAGCTGGGAATATAGTTAAGCTAGATATCAAGAGAGTACCTACTACACGCATACCAGTTACAACTGTGAGAGCTGTCATAAATGATATTAAAAAATTGTAAAACATTACATTTATTCCGGAAATTTTAGCGAAAGTTTCATCTGAAGTTATAAGAAAAAATCTATTATAAAATATTAAAAACAACACTAAAATTATTAAAGAAAGTGTTATAGTTATCGCTATATCGACATCATCAATAGCTAATACGCTTCCAAACATGTAACTATAAATATCTGTATTAAATCTTTTAGACATAGATGAAATCATAGCACCTACTGCCAAAGCTCCTGTAGAAAAGACTCCTATTGATATGTCGCCGTGCATTTTTCCGTTTTGACTAAGATGTATAATTAAAAACGAACACAAAATCGCTACGGGTATACAGACAATTGTAGGAGGAAGTTGCAGATTAAGCGCTAACGCGATTGCAGCAAAGCTTATATCGGCCAAGCCGTGCCCAATGAGAGAAAATCTTTTAAGTACTAAAATACAACCAACAACTGCTGAACAGATAGAGATTAGAATTCCTACTAATAAAGTCTTTTGTAAAATAAAGCACGAGAAAAAGCTTTCTATTTCTTGAAAATTTATAAAATTTTACCTCTTAGCTTACAATATATTTTTGCATTTTTAGATTCTAGTGGATACACTTTACGTTTTGTTTTTTTAAAATCCAATCATTTACACTTCCGTAAAATAATGTTTTTTTGTTTAGATAAAGAACATGAGTAGCATATCTCTGAATTTGAGAAGAATCGTGTGAAATCATTACTATACTGGCTGCTTCTTGCTTACAAAGATTTTCTAAAATATCATAAAATTGATTACATGTACTTTCATCAAGACCTGAACAAGGTTCATCTAAAAAAATAATTCTAGGTTTATTTATTAAAGCTCTTGCTAGTAAAACTCTCTGCTGTTGACCAACAGAAAGTTGGAAAAAGCTTCTCTTTTTTAAATCAATAAGTCCTAGACTTATAAAAATTTTTTCGGCATTCTTAAGATCTTGTTTGTTGTAAAAGAAAAATCTCTTTCTAGATTTTTGTGTACCAGAAAGAACAATCTCACGAACATCGGCTGGAAAATCAGAATTTATTCCGTTTGTTTGCGGCATATACGAAATATCTCGCTTTTTAATATTAAAATTTACAAAACCGCTACTAATTGGCACAAAACCTAAAATTGCTTTCATTAAAGAACTTTTGCCAGAACCGTTATTTCCTATCACACAAAGATAATCTTTTCTATTTACGTTAAAACTAACATTGTTTACCGCTTCGAAATTTTTAAATGCGCGTTTATATACAACAGTAAGATCTTTAACTTCTAAAAGATTTGTCAAAATTTCAATCCTTTTTTTAAATTCTGCATATTTTGTTTCATAATATCTAAGTAAGTTATTTCATTTTCAAACTCTTCTTTAGTTAAATTATGACATGTCGAAAAACGCAACAATTCTGCACCAGTTTGCTCAGATATATATTTTGCAATTTTAGGTTCGTTTAACTCTTCGTAGTAGATACACGAAAGTTTGTTTTCTTTTACGTAATTTATGATTTTTAAAAGCTTCTTCGAACTTGGCTCAGCTCCAGCAAAACAGCCTTTAAACGCACTTTTATATTCTATTTGATAACGGTTTACAAAATAATAATGAGCAAAACGTCCAACAAAAACTATTTTTTTTTCTTTAGCTTTACAAAATAAAGATTCAAATTCTTCATCAATACTAGCTAATTCTTTTTTTAATTCTTCTGCGTTTTCAATAAAGAAACTTTCATATTGCGGCTTATTTTCAATAGCTTTTTCTAGAATGTTGTCAACAATTTTAACAGCGAGCGTAGGATCTAACCATATATGCGGATCATAATTATGACACTCAGCATGCGAATGAGAATGAGCTTTATTATTTTGATTACATTCTTTACAGTTCTTTCTAAACTCTATGCCTTTCGAAACGTCTATCGATTTAGTTTTTGTGTTTTTGAGCGAAGAAACGATTTTTTCACTCCACGGTTCCATATGTTTTCCAGTATAAATAAAAAAATCACAACTATAGACCTTTTTTATATCGCTAGGTGAAGGATCAAAAGAATGGCTTTCTGTCCCAGGAGGTAAAAGTAATGTAACTTGGGCCTTATCTTTAAAAATTTTTTTCGCAAAATCGTACTGAGGAAACAAGGTTGCAATGATCCTTATCTTTTGCTCTTGCTCGTTGTTTATTTTTTCAAAACCAAAATTACTAACGCAACTCGAAAGTAGTAAACTAAAAGCACAAAAACAGAGTATAAACAAAAAACCTACACCAAAATTATTAATTTTTTGTTTCTTAAAACTTTGCATCAACTGACTCCCCATAAAAATACACAACATCGTAACTTTAGTTTAAAAAGTGATTTTAAGTCAAATTGAACACAAAAATTAATACAAACTAATCTAATATAAAAAGATTGTGTATAAACGTTTTCATATTTTTTAAAGTTATTTGTGTACCCGTCCTGAAACAATAGTCCCTTCGTTTTCGGTAAAGGTAGATAAAACTTTTATTTCTACACTATATTTTTTAGCCATTTCTACGGCTCTATGGTTTAAAACTTTTGTTCCTGAAGCCGTTAAGTCTAGCATAAAGTCATAGGAGATTTTACTAAATTTTTTAGCGTTCGGAAATTTATTTGGATCCATATCGTAAACACCGTCAACATCTGTGTATATTACACATGCGTCTGCATTCATAGCTGCTGATATTGCAACAGCACTTGTATCAGATCCACCTCTACCAAGCGTGGTTATGTCTTCCCAATCGTTAATTCCTTGAAACCCAGCAACTATAACTATATTATTTTTTTTTAATTCTTTTCTTATTCTCTTAGTAGTAAGCCTTTTTATTCTAGCATTTTGATGTTCAGAATCCGTTCCAAAACCAATCTGCCAACCTAATAAAGATATAGCTTTAAATCCGAGTTTTTCTACTGCCATACAAAGTAATGCTACAGAAGCCTGTTCTCCCGTGCTCAGTAAAACATCCATTTCACGGGCTGAAGCAAATTCATTTATTTCTTGAGATTTTTTTACTAATTCATTAGTGGTTTTACCTTGAGCAGAGACAACGGCAACTATATCATTGCCACTTAAATATTGATTAATAATTATGTTTGCGACTTTAAAAAGCAAAGTTTTGTTAGCTACGGAACTTCCACCGAATTTTAATACTTTAAGACTCACCTTACACCCCCATTACAAATGAGATTTTAATCAAAAGTACTATATAAAAAGTTTAATTTATTTCTCAGATTTTTTAATAATATTAAAAATTTACAAAAATTTCCTTAATTTTATTTTATTCGATAACGAAGATTAACGTTACTAAACATAAAAAAATCGCTTAAGATCTTCTGCGTATTTCGTTTTGGGTTTCTCCAGGATGAGAAGTAGAAAAATTGATATTAGGCGGCTGTGTAGTAGACCGTGAGTTTTCTGGTAGCTTCTTATGCTTTTCTCCTTTTACTGCCTCTTGTTCTGCCATAAAACGTTCTAAATTTTTTTGTTTTTCTTCTTGTTCTTGAACAAAAGTCTGCACTGCTTGTCGTTGTTGTTCAGCTTGAACTACAGTATTTTTCTGATTTTGTTGTTCTTTTTGAGTCTTAATCAGATTTTCATGAAGCGAACATCCGTTAGGCATTTTTTTTGCTTTATAACACCCATTCATGTTTTTTTTACAAAGAGGACTAGAGGCAATAAGCCCAGTCTCAGCACAAAATGGAGCAGTAACTATACCGTCGGGAATTGGAAATGCCTTAACTTGTTTATTTTCGAGATATTTCTTCATAATTTCATTCCACAAGCCTCTTGCTAATCTTTGATCTGCATATTTTAAAGATTCGCGTTCCCCAGGATTATCTGGATTTTCGTGCTTCATGTGCATAACACCGGAAGCATACGGTGTTAATCCTGCAAGCCAATGATCTATGTCTTTATCTGTAGTTCCGGTTTTAGCTGCCACTTCCCATCCAGGAATTTTTGCTAAACTAACAATACCGTTTGAACCGTCAACACAGTGTTTTAAAATTCTATTCATAATATAAGAAGTTTGCGGAGTTAAAACTCTTACCAGTTCTGTTTTAGGTCGTTCTAATAAAACTCTGCCTCTACTATCTACAACTTTTAAATAAGTAAAAGGTTCGTTAAAAAAACCACCATTCCCAAATATCTGAAAACCTGCAGCCATTTCTCGAGCAGTTACTCCTTTATGTAACCCTCCTAGTGCCAATGCTAAATTTGCATCGTTTTCTTCACTAATTTCACTAAATTTTAATTTTTCTCTTAAAAATTTTATGCTAGCTCTTGGCCCATATTCTTCCAGAACATGTATCGCTGGAAGATTCATGGAAACCTCCAATGCTTCAACTACAGTTACAAAACTCTTAGAATCATATACGCTTCCCCAATTTTTAGCGTTATAATTCGCAATATGAGAATTACTAATAAACGATGAAAAATTGCAAATATCGTCTTCAACAGCAGGAGCATAAACAGCTAGTGGTTTTATTGCAGAACCTGGCTGATAATATTCTTCAGTAGCTTTATTAAGTGGCAAGTTCACTTCTTTTTTTCTTCTTGTTCCAACAATAGCAAGCGTTCTTCCGTTAGAGGGATCTAACATATAGAAACAAATATCTATCATATCATCTGAAAAACCATTAAACTCTACTATCGTTTTTTCCGCTGTTGCTTGAGCTTTTTCATCTACCGCAGAATAAATACTTAGCCCACCTCTATATATCATACGTTCAGCATCTTTTTCGTTTATTTTAAGTTCCTTTACTAAATCTCTTTTAACATCAGCCAGGAGAGTTTCTGTATACCAGTCCCAAACATCTCTTTTTCCTTCCTCTTCGGTTCCTTCATCTAAATTAGAATTTTTAAAAGTCATATGTTCTAAACTTTTAAAAGCTTCATCGTATTGAGTATTTAGGATTAAATTTTGTTCATACATGGCACTTAAAACGGTTTCAGTTCTTTTTTTATTATTTTCAGGATTAAGCAATGGAGAATAAGCTGAAGGTAGTTGAGTTATACCCGCAATAGTTGCACATTCAGCTATCGAACACTCTGAAATATCTTTATTAAAATAAAGCTTAGAAGCAGTTTGAACACCGTTCGTACCGCTGCCGAAATTAACTGTATTTAAATAAACTTCTAATATTTCGTCTTTAGAATAATCTTTTTCTAAATTTAAAGATCTAATAATTTCTCTTATTTTTCTTGTCAAGCTTATAGATTCGTCACTAGATAAATTTTTAACTACCTGTTGGGTGATAGTAGAACCACCATAGCTATTTCTGCCACTAAGTAAACTTAAAATTGCACCAAATGAACGTCTAATATCTACTCCACTATGACTTGCGAAACGTCTATCTTCAATTGCTATAATAGCGTTTCTCATATGTACAGGAATACGATCCAAACTAACCCATGTGCGGTTTTCTATTCCGTGTACGGAAATAGATTCTTTAAAATTTCCATTTTCGTCAAGGACAAAAATATTACTAGTCTGATCAAGCTTTAATTCTCGCAAGTCTACTGGTATATGGCTTTGATCTTTATCGTTAATAACGCTTAAAACATAGCAAAAAACAGTTATTATGGATGAAAAACCAATAAAGCTTCCTATCAAAATTGATGCTAAAAAAAAATTTTTTAAACTAGCAAACAAAACTCCAATATAGCTGGTATTTTCGTTTTTTTTTCCTACTTTTTTACCAAGATTCATCCAGCCTACTCCATGAACATTTTATTTAAGTTAAAAATGAAAAAATAAAATCGAACGGATAATTTTAAAAAAATTGATAATACTATTCTTGTTCTTGTGTTGACAAAATGTAGAAAAAGATAAACGAATCTTAAAGAATGTGGAGAAAAAATATATGAAGAAAATTTTAGTATTTTCCGTTTGCCTAGCTGTTTTGTGTACAGCAACATCTATCGGTACATTTCTATTTGCATCTTACAAAACAAATATGATGAGAAACGAAGAATACAGTCAACCCAAAAATCCCAACAATTCTCAAAACGACGAATGTATCGAAGAAACTCCGAATGAACAAGAACCACCGGTCCAAAGTATAACATATCTAATCAAGGCATACAAAGGCAAGATAGCTGTTTTTGAATTCGGCGACACTGAGCCCTTTAAAGTTATGGATTGTCAAATTAGTATTTTGCCGAAAACTGACCAAAAAGCTTTGGAAATAGGAGTTCAAGTCGAAGGAGAAGCTGAGCTTACCAGGCTTTTACAAGATTATTGCAGTTGAGGCTATATTTATGAAAAAAATAAAATCAAATAAAAAAAGTAAAATATTAATTTCTCCTTTTAACCAAACTGATTCTCTCGAAGAAAATCAAGACTCTGAAAGTCAAATACAAAAAATGAATTACCCTGCGTCAATAGTAACAGATAACGGAAAATATAAAACACACTGCCTTACAATCGCGGGCGAAATAGAAGGACACAACTATTGTTCTAACAATGTTAAAACGACAAAATATGAGTATGTTATCCCACAGTTAGTTGCAATTGAACAAGAGCCTAGTATAGATGGACTTTTAGTTTTAATTAACACAATTGGTGGCGATGTAGAAGCTGGTTTAGCTTTAGCCGAGATTGTAGCAGGTATGAAAAAACCAACGGTTTCCATGGTAATAGGCGGAGGGCATTCTATTGGTGCACCACTTGCAGTTGCAGCAAATGTGTCTTTTATAGCAAAATCAGCAAGCATTATGTTACATCCTGTAAGAATGGATGGTACAAATTTAAATGTTCCTCAAACTTTTAATTACTTTCAAAGAATGCAGGATAGAATTACAGCTTTTGTATCTGAAAATTCAAAGATATCTCCAAAAAGATTCAGGCAACTAATTAGAAATACAAAAGAACTTTCAGGTGATGTAGGTACTGTTTTAGATGGAACTCAAGCAGTAGAGGAAGGACTCATAGATCACACGGGGAATATATCGCAGTCTTTTGATTGTTTATATGAACTAATAGATAAAAAAAAGAAAGCCAAATGCAAGACAAAAAAATAAACGCAGAATTTGATTTAATTCTTTGAGATACAAATACTATATAGGAATTTTTTTAAAAAAATTAGTCAAATTTTTAGATATAAAGTAGATTAATAATATTTTTTGAAAAATTAATAAATATTTTATCATACATTTCATTTGCAATATGCTAGTCATTTTTGCACAAATCTTCTAGAATTGTCGATAATGAGTTAAAAAGATTAAATTTGTCCAAATTTAGGGTTTTGTTGTGAAAAGATTAAAAGTATGTTTAGTTTTGGTTTTTTTATTTTTATTTTGTGTTTTTGATGCGCACTGTTTTTATATTTCAGGTACAGTTAAACAGAAGAAGGGTTCTGACGATTGTTTTTTGCTTACGCCAATTATTAGACTGGACGAAGATTCAACCATTGAGAGTTTTACTGCATCTGTTATTTTTGATAAAGAAGTTGTTTCTTATGGTGGAGGTATAACGATTGAAGAGTGCGAAAAATTCAAGGGGCATAGTAAAAATTTTAAAACAAACAAAGTACGGGCTGAGGATAAAGTAATAATTAGATGTGAAGATTTGAATGTATTTTTTCACAAAAATGAAGAAGTCAGACTTTTTAATTTAAAGTTTAAAACAAATGGTTCTGGCGACAGGGCTAGATTTTTTGTGAGTATTAGTGAAATTAATGGTAGAAGTATATGTGATCCTGGTTCCTGTGAATTTGATTTTATTGTCAATTTAACGAATTTAAATATAATATCACCGCAAGTATTACCAAAAGCCGAGACAGCCGAATTTGATATCGATGAGTCTACTAACGCTAGAGTTGTTGAAAATGGATCTTTTTCTAATTCGGGAAATTTAATTCAGGAAACACAAGAATTAGTTGAAATTTCTAGTTCTGAATTGAAAAAAGTTAGTTCAAAGGAGTTTGTTGATGCAGATGTTTCGGTAAAATCTACAGCTGCAGATCAACTAGATTCCGCAGATAACGATAAGAGAGATGTACAGACGGAAAGTGATTGCTCTAATGGACCTTTGTTTCTGGCTGAAAGGGAAGCAAATACGGATGTTAAAATTTCGAAAATAGTTGCTATAGATGTTGGCATTCAAACTGATGCTGAAAAGAAACAGCAAAAATTTAAAAGTTCTACTAAGAATCCTACTAAGAAAAAAAAGAAAACAAATATGCGCGATAAAAAAACACAAACGTTGAAAACACCGAAAAAGCGTCAAAAAACAGTTAACTCTCGTGTAAACAGAAGGAAAACAAGTAAAACTCAAGATAAAGCCAAAGATGTTTATAGAAAAAGCCTTAAAGCTCCAAAAAAACAACAAACAGGACTTGTTAGAACAAAGTCCTGTTTTCCAAGAAAACAAACTCGTATAAAAGCAAAGCTTAAACCTAAAAAGATAAAATCAAAAGCAACTAAAACAACTGAGAAAAAAAGTAGTCGTGGTTGTGATACTTTAAAAAAAGGAAAAAAGAAACAGGGCAAAATTAATAAAGAGAACATCAAAAAGAAATCGCCTAGAGTAAAAACAAGTAATTGTAATACATCTTTCAAAGATTACGAGCTGGATTTTATTCCCGAGCACTCGACGAAAGAGAGGCCACCAATTGAAATTACTCAAGGAATAGGTGCAAACGGCTTTGCTGTTGTAAGTGTTTTATTTAGTCTTATTTCGACAATCTTGTTTTCCATTAGGTTACCAATTTTTTAGCTTAAAAATTTAAGGCAATACCGCATAGTTAATCATGACTGATTCCTATATATGATCAGTTTGTGGAGTTGTTTGAAAAGTTACCATGAATAAACAACTTGCACTTTCAACGTAACTTTCAAACCCCAACAACAAAAACACCCCCAATTCCCATAAGGATTTTGGGGTGTTTTTAGTTTTCATACTCTTATCTACTAATTTTTAACCAAACAAATTATCTCGCTTTG
>JAIRLJ010000038.1 GCA_031259495.1 Oscillospiraceae bacterium
GTAAACCTAATGAAGAGCAAAGCGAGATAATTTGTTTGGTTAAAAATTAGTAGATAAGAGTATGAAAACTAAAAACACCCCAAAATCCTTATGGGAATTGGGGGTGTTTTTGTTGTTGGGGTTTAAAGGCTTCATTACACTCATTTCATGTTTGACGACAACGGTTTATTGTTTTTTTGTTTGTTTAAAACTGATAAAAAATATTTTTTAATAGAAAATAAAGTAAAATCAAGAGCGTTAAGCTAGTTTATATTAATTTTCTTGCTCTATTAAAAAGTAATTATTTGCAACTTCTACACTTTTTTTTTCTATACTTTGGCTTATCAAAATTTTTTTGTCTTTTAAAACTAAAATCCCCTTAGCGTCGAACTTGCTTAAAAGTTTAAAACTCTCATCTTTTCCAGCCGCAAGGCAGGCTAGGGCTAAAGCATCAGAAACAGTGCCATTTTCATGTATAACAGTTGCTGAGGCTATTTCGTTTTTAGCAACAGAGCCAAAATTTTCTTTATCGGTAAGTAAAACGGTTTCGTTTGAGGCAAACTTTGTGGAAATACATCCGCTATATAAATTAACAATAATAGCTGTATCATTGTTGTTGGTCTGGCGTGAATCAACAGGAGCTTCAACTATTTGAAACTTGAAAGGATCAAGTTTTTTTTTGGCTCCCCAGACTCCTGCGCTGTTTCCAACTTTTATAAATCCTGCTTGTACTCCCATTTTTCTGTATTCGTTTAAAGCTAACACACAACAAGAACCACTCGAGATTAAATCCAAACCAACTTTTGCTCCTTCTTTTAAAAGTTTAGCTCGCAACACATCTTGATTAAGTTTTAAATTTTTATATCCAACAAAATTTTTAAGATCCTGTAAGTCTTCCCGATTCAATTGACCATTTGTTTTAATTTTTTTTTGGTAAGACTCGAACAAAGGAAGAACGGTTATATCAAAAATACCATCTGTTTTGGAACAAACTTCCAAGGATTTTGAAAGTATGCTAAAAACACCCGAACTAATTTCAACCCACTCTTTGCCTGCGTTATTATTAAGTTTTGAAATTTGTGAATCTTTATTTTCTAACGAAAGTTCAAGTAGAGCGGATTCTATTGAATTTTGCACATTTCTCGAAGCTTTTTGAGCATTATCCGAATATATATTTTGTTCAATTTTTAACCCATTAAATTCAAAGGTCTTTTCGTAAACCTTTTCTTGATAACCAAGAAAAATATTGAAAACGAGTATAACTCCAGCAATAGTTAGAATCAAAGAAAGAAGTAAAAAAGCATATTCAAAATTTACTTTCTTAAGTGTATTAATTCGCAAAATTCTATCCTCCTCAAGCAAAAAAATACATGATGGGAATTTTATTATAAATTTACTATCTTTTACAACTTACGCTACTTGCTAGAAAAAATTTAATATTTTATTATCCCAAGTTAAAATGTGTCTCAAGTATTTAAACCCAATGACTTAACTAAGAATTATTCAAAACAAAATTAACTAGGAATTAAGTTGTTTAAAAATCATAAAAACTTTAGATAATACGGTTTGTTAAAAACCGGGAATTGGTTTTTATAATCTTCAAAAAAGTCTATGTTTTTTAGGAGATATGCTTTTAAAAAGTTCTATTATGTTTTTACATTCATAAGTTTTTAAAAAAAGGCTAAATAGTAATGCAAGTAAAAAAAAGTTTTCAAGAAAAAAATTTTTTTCTAGATGTTATTTCTTATTTAACGGATGAGCTTTATCTGTCTTTTTTAAAAATTGATGATTTTTATAAAGAAAATTGCCAAGAAATATGTCTTAGAGCCGGCTTGCCTGCCGTGGTTCATATACAAAACAATAAAACTTATTTTTTGAACAATGACTCAACATTAGATAAAAAACCGATGTCTAATGCAAGAATTATCAGTCGAAATGAAATAGAAGAAATTTTTAAAAAAATTTGTGATTATTCAATTTATGCTTATCAGAAAGAGATCTCAGAGGGATTTGTTACCTTAAGGGGTGGTCATAGAGTCGGTATAGCAGGAGTTGCTTGTATAACAAATAAAGAAATTACTGGGTTTTCAGAAATTTTATCTTTGAATATACGTATCTCAAGAGAGTATGAAAACTCTTCCGTAGAAATTTTAAAAGAACTTATAACAGATAGTAAAAAAATAAAAGGTTTTTTAATCGTAGGAGAACCTGGTTCAGGTAAGACCACTTTGCTAAGAGATATAGCCAGGTGTCTTTCTAGTGGGATTATTTCCGAACAAAAAAAAGTTACCATAGTAGATGAAAGACGAGAAATAGCAGGTTCGTTTTTAAATAAAAAGTGGTCGTATAATATAGGTTTTTCTGATGTTCTTTCGAATATCCCAAAATCAAAGGGTATGTTTTTGGCTATACGTTCACTTTCTCCTGAAATTTTAATTTGTGATGAAATATCTTCCAAAGAAGATACATATACTGTAATACAAGCTTTAAACTCCGGAGCAAATTTAATCACATCTATACATGCTGGAAACTTTGCTGAGCTCACAAAAAAAGAAGGGGTTGAAGATCTTTTAAAAACCGGAGCTTTTAAGAATATAGTTCTATTAAAAGGAAGAGAAAATCCCTGTAAAGTGAAAAAAATTTTAACTGTAGGTGAAAAAAAGGATGATAAAAATTTTAGGAATAACTGCACTCATTGCTTGTACATCCCTGATTGGTTACCACGCGGCTTTAAAATTATTGATGCGTAAAAATTTTTTTGAAAATTACATATCTTTTTTAGAATTTACAAAAGCGCAAATATCTTTTACGTCTGTTGCGTTTCTGAATATTTTGGAAAAATTTAGCCCAAAAGATGACTTTGCGATATTTTTTAATCATCTAAAAGAAGAATTAAAACAAAAAAAAGAAACATCAATAGCTTGGGAAAAAACTATTCTAGAGAATAAAAATATATTTGGTTTGAAAAAATCGGATATATCAACAATTTGCGAGTTTGGAAAAGAAATTGGCACAACAGATACAAAAAACCAATTAAACTTATGCGATACACATATACATTTTGCAAAAGAATATTTGAGAGATGCAACTATACAGAAAAAACAGTCATCAAGGCTATACGTTTCATTGGGAATTTGGTCAGGTTTGGCTATTTCTCTTTTGTTTTTTTGAACTTATGGGATTTTGATTCGTAATTTGAAGGAATATTAGCACAGAGTGTTGAAAGGAAACAAAAATGGACGTAGATTTGATTTTTAAAATCGCAGCAATAGGAATAATAGTAGCGGTTTTAAATCAGGTTTTAATACGTGCTGGACGTGAAGATCAAGCCATGTTAACGACGCTTGCGGGACTTATTGTTGTACTTATGATGGTGGTTCGAGAAGTCGATACGCTATTTAGAACAATAAAAACAATTTTCGAGTTGTAAAAAATATGGATGATATAAAACTTTTATTTTTTGCTGTATTTTGTGCCATTTTTTGCGTAGTTTTAAAACGTGAAAGACCTGAATACGCGTTTATTTTATCGATTATTAGCGGAATTTTTATTTTGCTTCATATGATACCTAAAGTTACTTCGGTTGTAGAGTGTTTAAAAAATCTTATGAGCACAGCAAATCTTTCGACTGATTACATGAACATTTTGTTTAAATGTTTAGGAATATGTATCGTGGCGCAACTTTCATCTGATTCTTGCAGAGACTCTGGACAGACATCGCTGGCATCTAAAGTCGAACTTGTTGGAAAGATTATGGTTATTATAGTTTCTTTGCCACTTTTTGAGTCTGTTATTGATATGGCCAAAAATTTGTTAAGTTAAAAAACAGGTAGTAATAATGAATGTAAAAAAAACACTTTTGTCGTTTTATACTTTTTTTGTTATTTTTATTTTAATTTTTACTGTTGCTTATGCAGAAAAACCAGAATTAAAAAAAATAGAAAAAGTAGAAATTGAAACCAAAAACAAAATATTAGAAGAACAGTTAAAAAAAAGTAAAGCAGATACCTTAAACGAGAAGCTACCCGATGAGGTTTCTCAAGATTTAAAATCAGCAGGGGTTTCACGTGTGGATTGGCGAGAATTAATACACATAAGTCCCAAAAGAGTCTTTTTAAAAATTCTTTCTATGATAAAAAAAATTTCTCCACGTCCATTCAAATGTATGTTTTACGTACTAAGTGTAATTTTTATTTGTGCTTTAATGGACACCTTAAAGACACCTTTAAAAAAATCAGATTTTACAAGCACTTTGTCTGTGGTAAGTTCTTTATGTATTTCAGTAACAACTATTTTACCTTTGTTATCATTTATTGAAAAAACTACGAAAATTATAGGGGCTTCTTCTATTTTTATGCTTTCGTATGTTCCGATTCTTGCAGCCATAATGTTAAGTTCGGGTCAAGCTGTTACTGCTGGATCTTATCAACTCTTGATGCTTTCAGCAAGTGAAGTTATAGCTCAGGTTTCATCCAACTTACTCATACCTATGACAAGTTCTTTTTTAGCAATTTCTTTTGTTTCGGCAATTTCAAACAGAATAAATATTTCAGGAGTATGTTATTTTTTTTATAGAGTCATAAAGTGGACTTTATCGTTGAGTATGACAACTTTTGTTGGATTATTAACTTTACAAAGCTTAGTTGGCGTAAGTGCCGATAACATAGGATCAAAAGCCGCAAAGTTTATGATAAGTAGTTTTGTACCTGTAGTAGGAGGCGCTCTCAGCGATGCTTTTAGTACAGTACAAAGTTCTATAAAGTTACTAAAATCTTCAGTTGGAGCATTTGGAATTATAGCTGTAGAATTTATTTTTCTTCCAGTAATTTTAGAAGCATTACTTTGGTTAGTAATTATTTATTTTTGTAGTGCCATAAGTAGTATTTTTTCACTTAAAAAAGTTTCCGAGCTTTTGAATAACTCTGCCAGGGTAGTTTCTATGGTTTTGTCTATTATAATTTGTTGTTTAATTTTACTGACTGTTTCTAGCGTTATAGTTTTGACGATTACGAATAATACATCTTAAACAGTGTTTGGAGGGAATTTATATGAACGAAATTCACGTTTGGACTTTAGTTTTATGCACATCTGTTATGGTGTGCTGTATTTTCGAAATGATGTCACCTAATGGGAAAATGCAACCCATAATGCGTTTTGTACTTGGAATGTTTTTAATTTGTGCTATGGTTGCTCCTTTTTTAAAAATTAATTTTGATTTAGATACAAATTTTAAGAAATTCGAGCTCAAAGAAGAAAACAATAAAGAATTAACTCAGACAATAGAAGAACAGACAATTTTTTTAGCGAAGACTCAGATGCAAGATTTTATCAAAGAAAAACTTGCTCAAGAGAATATAGAACTTTTAAATTTGGAGATTTTCATGAATATGAATGGTGAAAATAGCATAACTATTAATAACATTGAAGCTACTATAAAAAATAAAAATGATAAGAAAATTTTAAAAGCCAAGGAAATTATAAAAGAAAATATAAAGTCAGAAAAAATTTCAATTAGTTAAAATCAGAGGTGTTTTTGAAAAATATGGAAGAAGAAAAAAAATCTGAAATGTCTTTTTTTAAGATACTAAATAGATTTTTTAAAAGTGAGAAATCTAAAAAACTTATTTTTCCTTTGGGAATTTTAGGTGTTTTTTTGATTTTTGCTTCTAGTTTTTTAAATCACAACAAGTCTTTTGAAGCCAATAAAAGACAGAACATAGACCCTAAAGAATATACGGAAAAAATGCAACAAAAAATAGAGAATTTAGTATCAAATATAGAAGGAGCTGGAAAATCTCAAGTTTTAATAACACTAGAAAATGGGTCGGAAACCGTATATGCCAGAGAAGAAAAAAAACAAAAAGAATCTAGCGAAGACAAAGAAAAAAACGAGCTAAGCAAATTAAAAACATCAGATGACACGCAAACTAAATATATAACGGTCAAAAATTCAGACGGAACAGAAAAGGCTCTGCCTATTAAAGAGTTAGAGCCAACAGTTAAAGGAGTAGCAATTGTGTGCGAAGGAGGGTCAAAAAAGAAAGTTCGAAAAAAAATAATAGAAACTGTAAAAACCGTACTTAACATTACTGAAAAAAAAGTTTATGTTACACATTAAATTTTAGTTCCGAATTTTTTTAGATTATAAAAAATAATATTAATTAGCTTCATGAAATTAATTATAAAAACAGGAGGAAAATATGAAGTATTTTGGAAAACGACAATTGGTTCTAGCAGGATTAGTTTCAGCTCTCGGAATAGCAATTTATCTAAATGGGCGGTTTGCAGAGAACAAAAATTTAACTTTGACTAACAACATTTCTTCATCAAAGGAGCTTGGACAAGCCCAATTTGTAAATAAAAGCAATGTAAATTCAGATCCCAATACTAAAGAAGTTGAAGAAGACGACGGTGATGATAGCGATTTTGCAGATGGCATTTCTGGAGCTATTAAAAAAAGAGAAACAGCCAGAAATAAATCAACAGAAATTTTAAAGGAAATAATAAACAACCCATCTTCAAGTGATTCTGCAAAACAAGAAGCCGTAGTACAAGCAGGTAGTATTGCGAAGAACATACAAGAAGAGTCAAATGTAGAAACTTTATTAGAAACAAAAGGAGTATCAAAATGTGTGGTTATGATACACGGCGATGAGTGTACGATTGTAGTGCCGACCGGCACAGTAAATGACACTTTTTCACGCCTTGCGATTGACACGGTTTCTACTCAAGCGTCGATTTCACGCGAAAAATTAAAACTTGTAGAAGCAAAAAAGGATTAAAAAATATAAAAATTAGTAGAGAATATATAAAACACTAGTTTTAATCACGAACGGTTTAATTTGAATATTTTTAATGTGACAAATATTTTATAAATTTTTAAGAGTATTTGTCTTTGTTTTTTAGAAAAGTTTCAAAATAACTGTTGACATCATAAAAAATACTATTTGTTATTGATTTTACGAAAAATTGTATTTTTCAACGAGGATTTAAACAAAGCTTTAAGCCTAGCTTAGCAAGCATGCTTTGTTTTTAACACATTCAACGGAGTTTTCAACATTTTGAACTAATTTTTTTTAGGATTTTGGTTAATTTTTCTGAATTACGGAATGTAATTGGAGTTGTAGTTTTTAGAAAAATCAACAGTTAAGAGGTTATTTTTATAAAAAAAAGAGTATTATTTTTGGAATTATTTTCAAGTTTAGCGGTTTTTTTATTTGGAATTAATATTCTAAAGCTTAACAGTAATAAAAATTTCCCCTTGTTAAATTCGCCATATGTAAGTATGTGGGAACAGATTAAAGTTTTTATTATATTTTTTTTTGCTATTAGTATTTTGATATTCTTTTTTTTAAAGGTTCCTATTAAAAAATTTTTTGTAACAAAAATTTTTATTTTATATTTTTTTGTTTCTTTTTTTTTAATAAGTTTTAATATATCCAATTTTTTAAATCAAAATTTTACTTGCAAAATAGATTTAGGTCTTATATTTTTTTCTTTAATTTTATCTAGTCTTATTTCTTTTAAAATTTTTATGTATAACATTTTTTTGGACGATATTTTTCCAATAAGTGTAATTTTGTTTGCGTTTTTCGCTTTTGTTTTTATTTATTTTAGTATTGCTCCGCCGAAACTTGAAATTTTTTATAATTTTTTAGGTTAAGGCAATAAAAGAAGCACGAAGAGTGAGAGAATCAAGAGTGCGGTCTAACTGGTCGAAAAAATCTATTTGACAAAAGTTTTATAAAAAAATACGTGTATTTTTTTAAAATATCTGTCAATAATTCAAATAAGTACTTTGTACTAATAAAATGTAAGAGGTAAGATTATGAAACTTTCAGAAGCACCAAAGAAGCGCCCAGACCTTGTTCAAAAAGCCAAAACAACCTGTAAGGATTTGGAATCCTTCAAACGATTTTTATCTGCTAATGACATAATTGCAGATTCGGAAAACGAAATAAGAGATTGTTTTAAGGTTATTTCTAAGGTTGATGAGGAAGATTTAGGTCAAGTAGCCGGAGGCCATGGCGACGGTAATACTGTTAATTTTAGCAAACAAAAGTAATAAATTGACACATAAAAACCAAAAACCTCTAATAAAAAAAATTCTGTATAGAAACTATTATTGTAGCTAATCTGATTTAAAACAGGCTTCATTGTATCTTGTATCGTTGGACGATTTTTAAAGTTGAGCTTCAGCCAGTTTTAACACAAGTTTTTCGATTGGATTTTATTACGAAACTCTCAAGCCCCAAAATCTTTATGGGAATTGGGGGTTTGTTGTTAAGGCTTAAAAGCTCTGCTTTAAGGTCAATTACAGCTATGACTACAAATTTAAAATCGAATAGTAGCATAGACTCCACCCTCCTATTCGATATTCACTGGAAATTAAAGGTGTTTATAACAAGAATAGAGTTTAGAAGTTTCATGTGTTTGGAATGTATCGATGTGACTTTGAGTATCTTTTTAATTTCTGAACCACCGAGAACAAAACCATGCGAAAGTTTTGTATCAATACCTACACAAGCCAAACCAAATCTATCGCAAATCAACAAACTCTATAAACCATTAAATTTGGCAAAAGCTTGGCTTTTTAAGATTTATTTTTTCTCTTTACACAAAGGGCAAAGATTTTTTTAGTAAACAACATAAGTAAACTAGAAATTGAAAGAAAAAAAATAACAGGAAGTGAAACTGTTCCACAACGAGGATTATTACCAACATCTTCAGTCTTTCTGCTATCTATTTTTTTAGAAGGTTTTTCCTCAAATTTATTAGAGTCAAACCTTTCATCACTTTTATCAGAACTACTATCCGTTGAAACAAGTGACTTTTTATCAAATACAAAAGCAAAAGGGCTTAGACTCGTGGTACAGAAGGTAACATAAGTTATACCGTTTCTTGTTATTAATTCAAAAGGTACACGCTCTACTTCATCGTGAAGATGCAAAATTGATGACGGACCAGATGGCCAATTATCTGAAACCGGAAGAGTAAGACGCAATTCTGTGCCCTCCGGCAAATCGGATTTATTTCCATTAGAATAAAAACTAATATCAAAAGGAAAAACCTCAGAACCAGCGCTTGAAAAACCAACCAACCTGCCTATATCTACTTCTGAAACTCCGTCAGAAATCTTTAAAACATCCAAGTCACGAAACCTTCCAGACCTAACCTCACATGAAACATGTTTTTCACTAAATAATTCACTATTACTTTGGTATCGCAGTTTTCCCGGTCTAAACAAAGATCGGCTTTTTCCAATTTCCGAATCGTTGGACGCTTGCTCCGGTAAAACAGGCTCGAACGGTATCTTCCTAGGTGCAGTCAGCGACGGTGGGCTAGGTTTAGTGCCACCAGTTTTGCTACTATTCTGAACTTGCTGATTATCATTACTTCCTGCTTGCTGATCTCGAATTTCCCGAGGCAACATTTCGGCTGCGGGGCGACTCGCAGGCGGCTGCTCCTCAATTTGCTGTCTGAAAGCAGGACTAAGCGGCACCGTCCTTCGCAAAGAAGATTGAAGACCTTGGTTTGAGTGAACGGGTTGCTGATCTACGTTATTCAAAAACTCAGCAAACCAACCAACTCTTCGACTTGTATTTTTAGATAAAACGGCAAAATTATGACCATCATCATTGCGCCAACAAAGTTCAAAATCTTCGGCCTGTCCATATTTGCCTCTTATGTTTCTATCAACGGATAAGCAATATTCAAAAGGTTGTTCTGGTTTAACTAAAGCGGCAAAAGCTGCAGCTTTGCTAAATATGTCGTTACTTGTCTGTTCCACAACATACATGTGTGTTTTTGAACGAAAAGTATCTAAAAAAGCGGAGTCTTCTGGAGCAAAATAACCCTGCTTAAAAATAGTAATACCAACATTTGGCGACCTCAAATGTTCAGCCTCAGGCAAAACCTTCCTTAGCCAAGACATATTTTCACGCTTTGCTTCCACAAAGATTGAAAGTAACTCTGAGTTTTTCCCATGTTTCAGCATTTCAAGATTTCCAGGTACTTGAAAAGAATCAACAACAGAATCCTTTAAATGTGACTCAAGAGGTTTGCCATCATCTGTTAGAGAACAAGCTTTCTCATCAACTCTCTGTCTAAAAAGGTTTCTTAAAAAAATTTGTTTTTCATTAGGTCTAAGCCTGCTGAATCCATCTTTGATTCCCTCGTTTCTAGCAAGTCTAGAAAAAAGTTCGTCCCTACATTGCTCAAAAGTCTGGTTGTAAACTTTATCGGCAAGCCATTTAAGTCTACCTTCTATTCCGGCAGGCAATCCCCAAGCGTCAATATTTCCAAACCTTCCTCCAAATACTCTAGTAGAATATTTAGTCTCTTCGTTCCGTGAAATTACCATCGTAAAAATAGAAGACTTTTTTGTTGCTTTTTCGATAGATTCATTAGAAAAATAAACATGTGAACACTCCGGCAACATCCCATTAGTTGTAATTTTTTTAATTTGATGTTTGTGAGCCTCAGTGACAGAGGAGTCAAAAACCAACGTGATACCTATAGAGCTGTCTCTAATGCTAAGTATGGCATCTTTATTTCTCACATACCAATCAAAATCTTCATCTCTAACACGAACAAAAACAGATATTCCCTCCGCATTAAAAGCCGAAGGATTATAAAAATCTCGAGCAATAGAAGGAGATGCAATATTAGGACTCTCATTCGGCATACCATATTTATCAAACGTATTCGGAACGTCTTTTATTCTTTTTTCTGAAATCAATCTAAGAACAGTCCGACAACAATGGTCTTCGTTTTCATAATCATTTGGATAACCACAAACATTTCTACCAAAACGTGCCTGGTTCATAAAAAAGCTAGGAGCTACAGGAGAATGCAAAACCGCGTACCAATATTCCGCAAAATAAGAAACATTGGACATATAAAGCAATGGCTTTCTAGGAGCACAAAAGTGAACCGCGTAAGGATCAGGAATAACTCTCATTGAAAAGTCATGCAAGTCTATCCAAGTACATTGAGTGTTCCACCTCTCATCTAATAGATCTATAAAATCATGAAGAAACACATTTATTAAACCTTGGTCATGAATTTTTATTCCAGAATTTACCCTTTTGTTCAAACCAAAATTGTTTATTCTTTGCAACAAAGTGTCTCCGTTTTCCGGATGCGGTAAGCAATTGACATCAATTCTTCTAATATCACCCAAATTTAACTGCAAAATACCACTATTCACATAAGGCTTAATGTTACCACTCGAATCCTTTGGCACATCATCACAACCTTCCTCTCTAGCAGCTTGTAAACTAGCCTCATCTTTTCTAACACATTCCCACTCAAAATTATCATGAACGCCACCTACAAATTTGCCAGCTCGCAAATCGGTATTAAACAAATCACTAAAATCCCTTAGAGCAACAACGTCGCCGGCATCAGAATAAATCACTTTATCAAGTGTCAACAATCTATTTATAGTTGCATCGGGAACTCTATATACGCTTCTTAAAAAATCTCTATCTCCTTCTACAAGAAAAAGGAGCAACCTGTAATACGCCGCTACTACAAATCTGTCTCTTCCACCACAATGTTGATCCTCTGCTAATTTAAAATTATCAAACGCATTACCACAATTCAAAAACTCAATATCACACTTTTCGCTATATCTTCCAGTTCTTTTATTGAAGCACTGAAAAGTTCTTTTCAAATTTTCGAGCTCCTGTCTTTGAAATGAACCTTCAGCATAATCACCATCTGGATGCAAAACAACAAACTTAAAAAAAGTACTAGGACTAGACTTTAGCAAAAAAGAAGACAAAGTCACAGAAGCGTGTTCATAATAGCCCTGGTTAACATTAATAACAACTGTCACCGGATTATTAACATCGTTAACACAAGAAACCTCATTACCGCCACTTTTCATAGGTAAATTTTGAAAACTAAATATATTTGTTGCTGTAAAACATAATGTAATAAACCACGAAAATAAAATCCTTGACAATTTTTTTGACATTTTTACAAATAAAACCTTCACTCTAACCCACCCCAAAACAAAAAATAAAAACTGAGACTAAAACGAACTCAAATTTTTTTAATGAATACATAAATTCCGAATCCGGAGAATTGTATCTTATTCAAAAAGATTTTGCAAACAAGTAATATAATTTAAAATAGTAAAGTCTTCAAAAAATGTTCATTTTGAAGGCAAGGCTGATGATATACTGTTTGGTGAATTTTTCCGTGTTATAATGAATCGTGTGAGTAATTTTAATAATGTAGTGTGTTGTATTTTGAGAGAAGATATTGAAGAAACTGTAAAAATAATGTTGAAAGATGCTGTAAATTACACGAACATTAACGATATAAAGCGAAAACTAAAAAAGGTTTTTGAGCAAAATAGACCAATGGTAGTAAAACTCGGACTTGACCCTACAGCACCCAACATCCATCTTGGACACTCTATAGTTTTAAAAAAAGCAAAACAATTACAAAATCTTGGCCACATGGTTGTAATAATAATAGGTGATTACACAGCTATGATAGGCGATCCTTCAGGAAGATCTAAAACACGTAATCCACTGAGCCAAAAAGAGATATCAATAAGTGCAAGTACTTACAAAGAACAGGTTTTTAAAATAATAGATGAAAAGAAAACACAGATTAGATTTAATAGTGAATGGCTAAAAAAACTAAAATTTTCTGAAATTATTAAGCTTGCGTCTAAATGTACTGTCGCCAGAATGCTTGAGCGTAACGATTTTAATGACAGATATAAAAAGCATTTGCCGCTGGCGATGCATGAGCTTTTTTATCCGTTGATACAGGCTTATGATTCAATTATCATACAGGCCGATGTGGAGCTTGGGGGCACTGATCAAACTTTTAACATTTTAATGGGCAGAAATATGCAAAAAAGTTATGGCATTGATCAGCAAATAGCAATTTTTATGCCCATAATAGAAGGCATCGATGGCGTACAAAAAATGAGTAAAAGCCTGGGGAATTATATTGGAATTGATGAACCCGCTAACATGATGTATGAAAAAATTATGTCTATTCCAGACAACATGATTTTAAAGTATTACAAGTTTTTGACAGATACAAGTCCTAATGGAGTAAAAAAAGTAGAATTAAGACTAAAAAAAGAAAATCCACGCGATATAAAAATGAATTTAGCCTTTGAAATAACAAAACTTTATCATAACAAAGACTTAGCTAAATCTGCTCAGAAAAGATTTGAAAAAGTTTTTCAAAGGAAGGAAACTCCAGATGATATAACAACATTAGAGCTTAGCTTTTCAGATAATAACTCTTTGATTAATCAATTGTTTGCTGGACTTATGAAAACAAAAAAATTTTCTTCAAAAAGTGACATTAGAAGAATCTTCAAACAAGGTGGAGTTTGTATTGATAATAAGAAAATAGTTGATATTTCAAAATTTTCCGAAGAGATCGAAAAGAAAAACAAGACTATTGTGAAGCTCGGTAAAAAAAATATTTTTAAAGTCATTCTATCGAGGTCATTAAAATGAAAGTTTATTGTTAGGAGTTGATTAGTCGTTTGATCTTTTTAATTTTCTTTTTAGTTTTGTTGTTTTTGATTTTTTTAATATTAATTTCGCCCGTCCGCATTAGACTTTCTTTTTCTCAAAATTTTGAGCTAAGTTTTAAGTTTTTGTTTTTCAGCTTTTATTTTGGAGAAAAAACTAAAAAATATAAATCTAAAATTAAGAAAAAAAGTATTAAATTAAAGAAAAAAAAATCTTTAAGTATTTTAAAAGATTTTAAGAAAAGTTTTAAAAACAAAGAAAAAAAAGATATAATCGTTCTGGTGTTGCAAGTACTTAAAGAGCTTATTGTTCGTTTCAAGTTTATTTATAATGCTGTCAAGCTAGATAAGCTTTTTTTAAAAATTGTTGTAGCAAGTGAGGATGCAAGTGAAACGATAAGTAGCTACGTTAAAGTTTGTGGGCTGGTTTATCCATTTGTGAGTTTTTTGGCTTCTAGCAAAAGAGTGAAAGATATCAAAATTAATATTTTTACCGATTTTTTAAGAGAAAAGGTGCAGGTTTTGCTAGAAGTCAAGATTCATCTTACTTTGGCAAGAATTTTGTTAGAAATGTTTAAACTTTTGTTTTTCTTTTTGCGTTTTGGGATAAATAGTAAAGTTTTAAGGAGTGTGAAAGTTAAAAATGAGTGAGCATCCTATTGGCGGATTAATGAATTCTACAATGCAAAAAATTAAGGAAATGGTAGATGTAGATAACATAATTGGGAATCCAATCAAAGTTTCTGAGTCGATTATAGCTATACCGATTTCAAAAGTAACTTATGGTTTTGCTTCTGGTGGGTCTGAATTTGAGACAAAAAAAGAAAAATCAAAAGAACTTTTTGGCGGAGGTAGTGGAGCGGGGGTTAATATACTGCCCGTTGCTGTTCTCGTGGTAAACGGGGATGATGTAAGACTTATGCAGGTCGAACCTTTTCAAAATTCGATCGAAAAAATTATAGATATGACTCCGGATTTAATCGAAAAGATTAAGTCTTTTCTTGACAAAAAAGATAAAAATAAAAAATAGGAATGGAATACTTTTAGTAAGTTTTCATGTAGTAGTTGTGATTTTTTTTAGCGTAGATAGTGCCTTAGATATTTCAGATGACTTTATTAAAGATAATACAGTTTATACTGTGCCTTTGCATATAATACTGGGTTCAGAGGATTATTTGGACGGTTTTAATATAACTCCTGATTTTATATACAAAACTTACAAGAAAAATAAAGTCCTACCAAAAACTGCAGCTGTAAGTGAAATTGAATACGAAGAACATTTTAAAAAATTATTGAATTCTGGTGCTGACGAAATAGTACATATATCTTTAAGTTCCGCTATTTCTTCTACTTACAATAATGCTAAAAACGCTGCAAAAAAATTGCAGAATGTATATGTTGTTGATTCTAAAAATCTTTCTCTTGGAGGAGGAATACTCGTTTTTGAAGGGTTAAAGATGGCAAAATTAAATGAGAAAGCGGATAAAATAGCAAACGAGCTTAAAATTATTAGGCAGAGAGTGGATGCAAGTTTCGTATTAACAAATCTTGATTTTATTAGTGCGGGTGGTAGGTGTTCCAATGTTATGGCATTAGGAGCTAATCTTTTTAACATAAAACCACTCATAAAAGTTGACAATAAGCAAGGTAAAATTTCAGTGTCGAAAATATACAGAGGAAAACTTGAAACTGTTTTGCCAAAATATATAAGTGAGAAATTAAAGTCAAAAAAGATATCAGGTTCAAATTTTTTTGTTACATATTCTGAAATTAACGAAAAAAATGTAGAAACTGTTTGTAAAACAGTGAGGAGTTTTCTTACAAAAAAACAAAACTTGATTGTTTGTAAAACCGGATGTACTATTTCATCTCATTGTGGACCTGGAACTTTGGGTATGGGTTTTATAACGGAGTAAACTTACAAAAAAAAGGAGAAATATGTTCGAACAAGATTATTTAAAACGGCAGATTAATTCGTTGGCCAATGCGCTTTCTGTTGCGTTATTTGGAAAGAAAAAATTTATAGGTTTGATGGAAGATGAAGACGAAGATTTGGAGAACGACTCGCTTGATTATGAAGTAGATATTTTTAAAACTTTTTTGGACTATAGCTTAAATAAAGATATAAAAAAAGGGCAAAAAGCACTATTTGACAGGATAAAGAAAAATCCGTCAAAGTCGAATTTAGTTGTTGCTCTATCTTTTTATGATTCTGTTTTAAAGTTTGGGGAAGATAGTCTTAAAAATAAAAACTTTTCAAAAAAAGAAGCAGAAGATGACATAGAAAAACTCAGTAAAATCTATAAATTTTGTGATAATCAAAATAGCGTTTGATAGTAAAGCCTATTTTGGTTTGTAAGTTGTTTTTTATAAAAAATTTAGTTTATAAACAAAAAATAGCAAGAGGTTTTTTTAAACTGCTATTATGTTTTAGTAAAAAAGGAATTTTAATTGGAATACGATTTTGAAAACATAGAGAAAAAATGGCAAGAAGTTTGGGAAGAGAAAAAAATATTTAAAACAAAAAATAATTTTTCTGATAAGAAGTTTTTCGGACTAATTGAGTTTCCTTACCCTTCAGGAAAAGGTTTACACGTAGGGCACCTAAGAACGTATATTGCTATGGATGTAGTGTGTAGAAAAAGAAGAATGATGGGATATAATGTTTTGTATCCAATCGGCTGGGATGCTTTTGGGTTACCTACAGAAAATTTTGCTATTAAAAATAAAGTTCACCCCCAAAAAGTTACTGAAAAAAATATAAAAAATTTTAGAAGACAACTGAAATCTCTTGGGATTTCATTCGATTGGGAGCGTGAAATCAAAACAACAGATCCCGAGTACTATAGATGGACACAGTGGATTTTTCTTAAATTATTCGAAAAAAACCTTGCCTACAAGAAAAAAATGAGCGTAAATTGGTGTACTTCTTGCAAGTGCGTACTTGCTAATGAGGAAGTTATTGGAGGCATTTGTGAACGATGTAATCACGAAGTAATACAGAAAGTAAAGTCGCAGTGGATGTTAAAAATAACGGCCTATGCCCAACGTTTAATAGATGATTTAGATAAAGTTAATTATTCGAGCAGAATTAAAAATCAGCAAAAAAACTGGATAGGAAAATCCGAAGGTGTAGATATTTTTTTTGAAACAAACACAGAAGACAAAATAAAGGTCTATTCAACAAGACCAGATACTTTATTTGGTAGTACTTATCTTGTTATATCGCCAGAACACGAGCTTATAAATACTTGGACAAAAAAATTAGATAATTTAGTAGAAATAGAAAAGTATAAACAACAGGCAAAAAGAAAATCAGATTTTGAAAGAACGAAGCTCGCAAAAGAAAAAACCGGCGTAAAGCTAGGCGGTGTTTTTGCTATTAATCCTGTAACAAAACACAAATTACCGATATTTATTTCTGACTATGTTTTATCTTCTTATGGAACGGGTGCGATAATGGCTGTTCCTGCGCATGACGAAAGAGATTATGAGTTTGCTAAAAAGTTCAATCTCGCAATAATAGAAGTTGTATCTGGAGGAAATCTTTCAAAACAGGCTTACACAGCTTTTGAAAGTGGAACTTTAGTAAATTCTGATTTTTTAAATGGTTTGTCTCCTAAAAAAGCAAAAGAAAAAATAATTTTGTTTCTTGAAACAAATAGACTGGGCGAGCGAAAAACAAATTTTAAGCTTAGAGATTGGGTGTTTTCAAGACAAAGATACTGGGGTGAGCCAATACCAATAATCTATTGTAACAGATGTGGATATGTGCCTGTTTCTGAAACACAGTTACCACTTGAACTTCCACAAATAGATTCTTATGAGCCAACCGAAACAGGCGAATCCCCTTTGGCTAAAATTTCAGAATGGATAAATGTTACTTGCCCAAAATGTGGCGCAAAAGCAAAAAGAGAAACGGACACTATGCCGCAATGGGCGGGTTCTTCTTGGTATTTTATTAGATATTTAGATCCTAAAAACGACGAAGTACTCGCGAACAAAGAAGCTATTAATCATTGGCTCCCTATAGACTGGTATAACGGCGGCATGGAGCACACAACCCTGCACTTACTTTATAGTAGATTTTGGTACAAATTTTTGTACGATGTAGGAGTTGTGTCGACAGATGAACCTTATAAAAAGCGAACAAGCCATGGTGTAATACTTGGCGAAAATTCAGAAAAAATGAGCAAATCTCGTGGAAATACTGTAAGCCCGGATATAATAGTAAAAAAATACGGTGCTGATACTTTAAGACTTTACGAAATGTTTATAGGTGATTTTGAAAAAGTAGTATCATGGCAACAAGGTGGAATTACAGGTTGTTATGCTTTTTTAAAAAGATATGTAAATCTTCTTAATATTTCAAATGAAAAAAAAGATTTACGTAAAGAGCTTGAAGCTAAATTTCATCAAGCTATTAAAAAGGTCACTGAAGATATAGAGGCTATGAAATTTAATACAGCAATTTCTACTTTAATGTCTTTGTTAAATGAAATTTATTTAACAAAGAGCGTGACAAGAGAAGAGGTTCGTATTTTCACTTTGCTTCTGAGTGTATTTGCTCCCCATATAACAGAAGAGATTTGGGAAAAATTTTCATTTAGTAATAAATTGCTTGCGCAGGAGACTTGGCCAAATTTTGATGAGGAAAAGTGTAAAGAAGATTCTTTTGAGATCGCCTTGCAAGTAAACGGAAAAGTAAGAGATCACATGGTAATAGTTTTTAGTCAAACCAAAGAAGAGATTTTAAAAGAGGCAAAAAGAAGTAAAAAGATCTTGAAAGAAATAAAATCTAAAGAAATATTAAAAGAAATCTACGTAAAAAATAAGCTAATTAACATAGTTTTACGTTAAACTAATTATTTTAAGAAAAATTAAAAGTTTTATAGGTTTTTAAAAATATACAATAATGAACACGCAAGTAGATAATAAAGTATAAAAAAATATAATAAACGTAAAATCTTGGAGGTTATTTTGTCTATTAAATCGTGGGAAATAAAAACAAAAATTAGAAAAAACGAAAGCTTACTTGAAGCATTGGCTAGAAGTAGAGAATTAGCTCTCGAAAACATAAAAGAATATAAAATAGATGATCTTGACGATCTTGAAAAAATTAAATTTAAAGATATGAATAAAGCCTTAGAAAGAATTAACCAATCTCTTTTTAATAATGAGAAAATCTGTATTTACGGCGATTATGACGCTGATGGAGTATTTGCTACTGCTATAATCTATAACTTTCTCAAAGAAAGAGGAGCAGATGTTATTTATTATATTCCAGATCGTAGTAAAGAGGGTTATGGAATGAATATCAACGCTTTGAAATATATAAAAGACGAGAATGTAAAATTAATAATAACAGTTGATAATGGAATCTGTGCTGTTAAAGAAATAGAATTTGCTTCGAAATTAGACATGGACACAGTTGTTTTAGATCATCATGTTCCAGAAGAAAGATTACCTAAAGCCATAGCATTGGTTGATGCAAATCAGAAAGATTGCCCGAGTAGCTTTAAAAAATTTTGTGGAGCAGCATTAGTTTTTCTGGTAGTACTTAGGCTTGTTAAAACTCAAAAAGAAAAAACCAATGCAATAAAAAAGTTTCTTGATATGGCCGCCATGGCAACTATTTCTGATTCTGTACCTCTTGATGGTGGGAATAAAATTCTTGTCAAATTAAGTCTTTCAAATATAAGAAACACGAAAAATATTGGTCTGAAGAGTCTTTTAAGAGATTGTAGGCTTTTAAAAGATGATGTTACGTCAACTGATATTGCTTTTTTTGTAGTACCCAAATTAAATGCGTGCGGAAGACTTTCTTCAAGTATTGATGCTCTAAAACTTTTGATAACCAATGATGAACACGAGGCAAAACTTCTTTCTAAACGTATGACAGAATTGAATATAAAAAGAAGAGAAATAGAGAATGAAATTTTAAAAGTAGCTTTTTCTTTTATTAACAAAAACGAAGCATGTCTTTTCGAACCGATAATTGTAGTAGCAGCTCAAGGATTTGATCCCGGTGTTATAGGAATAGTTGCTTCTCGTCTTGTACAGTTTTACGGCAAACCATGTTTAGTGATTGCGATAAATGAGAACGGTAAAATCGCAAAAGCTTCTGGTAGAAGTGTGGAGAATTTTTGTTTAATCGATGCCATTTTGTATTGCAGCAAGTTTTTGGAAAAATTCGGTGGGCATCCAATGGCAGTTGGATTTGACATAAAAGTAGAAAATATTAAATTACTTGCAAAACACATAAATAATTATGCAAGGAATCGGGGTGGAATAGCCATGCAGAAGATTACAGTCGACTGCGAAATAAACGCATTTGTTTTAAATTTAAAAAATGTTAAAGAACTCAGTTTTATTGAACCATTTGGTGTTGGTAATCCATTACCCAATTTTTCTATTAGGGACGTAACTCTAATAAAAATTCTTCCCGTTGGAGAAGACAAACATTTACGATTGGAATTTGAAAAAGAGAATTTCAAAATAACAGCTATGAGGTTTCATGTTTGTAAGAAAGAATTTGATTATAAGGTAGGAGATGTTTTAGACTTGGTATTCACGTTGTCTGTTTCCGAGTTTAAAGGGCGCAAAGGTATATCTGTATTTATAAAAGATATACACTTTTCAAACTTTGACGTAGAAGATTTAATAAAACAAAAGCAAATTTATAACAATATAAAAATGAGTATGATAAAAGCAGAAACAGATACCAAAAATTTTAAATTATATGCTTTTAATTTTTTTCCTCAAAGAGAAGAATTTGTAAAAGTTTTCCTATTTTTAAGAAAGCAAAGAGAGTATTTAGCGTCAAAAGAAACTATTTATTTTAGATTAGGAGAAAAGAGACTTAGTTTTACAAAATTTTTGCTTATTCTTGACATTATGGCAGAATTGAAGCTTCTAAAAATTGATACTGTTGGAGAAGTTTTTAGTATAAAAGTAAACAAAAACAAAGCCAATGTAAAATTCGATGATTCTAAAATTTTAAAAAATTTAGAGTCAAAAAAAATTTCACATGTTTAGCACAAATTGAATAGTGTTGTCAATTCATCTATATTAGATCGCCTACATTAGAATAAAAAAGATTAACAAGTAATATTTGCAGAATTTATAAAACTAAATTATTATCAACATTTTAGTAGCAGCACATATAAGGTGTGTTTATATTTGGGCGAGCATATATGAGACGACGCTGTTTGATTTTATGAGAGACCTATTAGGTTAATAATTTTAAAAACAGTTTTTGTAGGTTTCTTTGTCTGGTTCTTTTTGAATATTTTTGTGTTAAAATGACTTGGTTTATTAATAAATATTTTTAAGGGAGAAAATATGTCATACATAATTACAGATAGGTGTGTAAACTGTGCAGCTTGCAAAAGTCAGTGCCCGGTAGACGCCATATTTAGAGGGGAAAAAAAATTTGTAATAAATCAAAAACTGTGTATAAGTTGTGGTGCATGTGCTGGAGTTTGTCCTGTTGGAGCTCCAATAGATGAAAACGAACAATGATAATTCTGGAAAACTTATAGTACTAGGAACACCGATAGGAAATCTTGGCGACTTTTCTTCGCGTGGGATACAAGCTTTAAGAGATTCAGATTTAATAGCTGCAGAAGATACAAGAATAACTAGAAAATTGTTGCACCGTTTTGATATACGCTCTAAGCATTTGCTAAGTTATTTTGAATATTCAGGAAACGGAAGATTAAAAATCATTTTAAAAAAAATCTTAGATGGCAAAGATGTTGTTTTTGTTTCCGACGCCGGTATGCCAACTATTTCTGATCCGGGTGAGAATCTTATTAAAGAATGCATTAATTCTGGTATAAAAATCGAAGTTGTACCCGGACCAAGTGCATTAACAGCAGCGCTTGCTGTTTCTGGTTTGTCTACGCGTAGGTTTACCTTTGAAGGGTTTTTAAGTAAAAATAAAAAACAAAGAAAAAAACATTTGGAAGAACTTAAAAACGAAAAAAGAACTATGGTATTTTACGAAAGTCCACATAATTTATTTACTACATTGGATTGTTTATTTGAGTTATTTGGAAACAGAAAAATTTCAATTTGTAGAGAATTGACAAAAATTTATGAAGAAATTATCAGAACAACTCTTTCTTGTGCAAAACAATTATACAAAGACAAAAAAGCTATTGGTGAGTTTGTTTTAGTAGTAGAAGGCAAAGAGCCACATCAGAATCAAGGAACTTTAAAAGTTGAAGATGTTGTGTTATTAGCTCAAAATCTTATAAAGCAGGGGCAGAGTATAAACAATGCCGCAAAAGAGACAGCAAAACAAACCGGTTTTAAAAAAAGTGATATATACAAAGCACTGCTAAAAAACTTGGCTGTAAATAACACATTAGAATTTTTTTGATAAACAAAGTAACAATTTAAAGGCTATCTTTTAGTTATATAGAAATTTGTTTTTTTATTTTTTCTTTCCGGTTATAGAAAGTAAATTTAAAAATATACCTATGAAGTCTAAATATAAACTCATAGCAAAATAAATCCTAGCTCTCGCGATATTTTCGTTTTTAAGTGTATTGAATAGTTCTGTTTGTTTTATGCGATCAATGTCGTAAATTGTGAATCCACAAAAAATCAAAAGCGAAATCGCGCTTATTAAAATTTCAAAACCGGTACTTTTTAAAAAGATATTAATAAAACTTGAAATTATTACAGCAATTAAACCAACAAAAAATATACTGTGCCATGAGCTGATATCTTTCTTTGTTAAATATCCATAAACGGCCAAAAGAAGAAAAAGCCCTGTTGTTCCACTTAAAACCGACAATATAGAAGATATTCTGTAGATAGAAAGTACTATGCTTATCGTTACACCATTCATAACAGAATACGCAAAAAACATCGAAGTTATTGCCGAAGTATTTAATTTTTTAAATGCAAAAGAAAATACAAACATCAAAATTAATTGAGCAAAAAGTATAATTTTGAAAAGCAAACTATTTGACAATACGCTATTAACAAACCCGTGCGTCTGCAAAAAAACCGCTGTTATAGCTGTTGTAAGTAATCCAAAAAACATCCACAAAAACGTACCTAAAAAAACTGAATTTGTTTTTTTAAGCATATCTCTTTTTACGTACATAACAAAAAAACACCTCTTTAAGAAAATCTATTCAAAAAACTCACCATTATTAACTTTAGTATACTAACATATTAAGAATACGAAATACAAAAGCCTAAATTTAGATTAAAATGATCCAACAAAACAACATCATATAAAAATCTCTTAGACAACAACCTAAGTTTTGAAATAAAAACTTCTCTGAAACTCAACTTCTACTTGCATTTATTCGATTTATGTTTATGTTTTGGAGTTAAGGCTTTTTATTTCAAAAAGACAAGATTTTAATTAAAAGTAAATTAGTCTAGTAAAGCTTGTACCATTTAATCAAATTATTTTTACATATAAAAAGTATCTTTTCTTTGTAACTCAGGGCTTTTGCTTCAGGTGTTTTTGACCATTTTTCTATATTGTTAGAAATTTTTATGGTAAGTTTTTTTAATACATCTTTAGCTTTTTCAGAAAGTATGTTCGTATACACAGAAAATCTACCTTCTTTAACTTTTGGATATTCATCAAGTCCCATACCTACCAGGAACCATCTTGAATGGTAAGTGCCATCAGCCGAATATATTCCAGCAAAATCGGCCATCAGTTCGTCGTGAATATTCATAGAAGAGTTGTTCAGAAATCTTTTTGTAAAATAATGAGCACATTCGTGATCTCGGCGAATTATCATTGACATTTCTTTCCACTTTTCATCATCAAGCGCAAGCTTACTAGCAGGTATATTGCTGTAGGGTTTATTAGAGAGAATTATAAACCTAACTACTTTGCCATGAGCAAATGCTGCTCCGGTTTTTTCTATACCAGGGAAAGGTTTTCCTTTGTGTATTAATTTTATTACGAGTTCTTCAAAGTCTTCTACGCAAGACGTATATATTATTGGTATAGGCCCTGCTATTGAATTATAAATCTCAATTTTCGTATCACTGGGATTTTTAAGTATTATATCTTTTTCGCCATGAGATATGCTATCGTTGAGGGTTTGTTGAATTCCAGTTTTTTTAACATCCAAAACAAGCTTTTCCCACGAAGATATAAATTCCTCTTTTTTTACTACGTCTGGTATATCGTTACTCATTTGAAAACGATTCGTAACGTATTTCTCAAGCTCATCAAGTACATTACCAGAAGCTCCGAGAGATCGAAGAACTTCACTGTCATTCACAAAAAATCACGTCCTTATTCAATTTGTTTCACAAATTAAAGAAAACTTTAATTTTAGCCGTTGTTGTTTTAATAATTGTCTTTTTATAAAATTTTTGAATGAAATTTAAAATACTTTATTCAGATTTTTTTTGAATCTGTATTACCATAGGGGTATATACCTTCCAGTGTAGTTTGATCAACAGTTTGTTCTACAAGTCCTCCTACAACATTGTCTAGTTTGCTCTCGTCAAGCCCTTGAACTTCTTTTTTTTTGCTTTGGTTGTTTTTTTCCATCTTTTTATCTCCTTTTTATCTAATTTGTTATATTATCTACTGTTTTGATAAATTTTATTCAAATTTTATCTTTTATTTTTTTTAAGTTTTGAAAATTAATGATTCCAAAGAAAAAAAGTAATGAGATATATATAATTACAAAACTAAATAAAACAAATATTGTACTATTGTTTTTTGAAAGAATTGGTTCTATATTTTTGTAAATTGTACTGCATAGAAAAGCAGAAAATACTGAAGCACATGTTGGTTTTAAAAATATAGAAATCGAAGTTTTAATATTTATACGACATTCTTTAAACAAAAAATATAATCCACAAAAAAATACAAATGAATAACAAAAAAAGCTACCAATTCCAGCACCTTTTATATTTATAGTTGGAATACCAACTAGTATGTAATTAACAATGATTTTTATAACTGTGCCAATACAAATTAGCAACATAGTCAACTTTACTTTTCCAATAGCTTGAAGCATACTGCAAACAGAGACACTCATAGCTGTAAAAATAGTTGCGATACTCATTGTGGTCATTATACCGGAAGCTATATTTACTTCACTTGTTCTTGTATTTGAATAAAATAGATTTAATATTGAATGTCCAAATGTGAAAAGTCCAACTCCTGCAGGTACAACAAAGATCGTAGTAATTTTTATTATGATTTTGATGCTTTTTTCAAGTCTTAAGAAGTTTTTTAAAGTCCAAGCTTTTGTAACGGCTGGCAAGGCGCTTATTCCGAGCATTTGTATTACTCCAGGAACCAACATAACAATACTAGAAACATAGCCCAAACACCCAGAAATAAAACTATGAACTTCCTGTGATACTATTTTATCTTGAGGAATATTATCACCGTACATTTTGAGCAAAGGTTGACTAAAATCATTCATAATCTTATATAGCTGACGTCTTATTATAATTGTATCTACAAGTCCTCCTAAATTCATAATCAGAGCACCAAAAGCTATAGGTACAGCAATTTTTACCAAAGACTTAATCATATGTTTGGCTTTCATTGGAATAGGAGAAAAAGCTAAGTCTTGCGAAGTTATTCCGTCTCCTACTTTTTTATGTCTAATTAATAAAAATAAAAATCCTAAAAACGATCCTAAAGTTATACCGAAAATTGCTCCCATTGCAGCAATTGGTAATGCTTCATTTTCAGCAATTTCGCAACTAGAACAAATTTTGCCAAACACAGTGCCTTTTGCTGCAAATTCACTCATTGATATTCTCATAAATAAATTGGCAAAACCGAGACCAAAAACAACTTTTGAAATTGCTTCAATTATCTCAGAAATAGCGGTTGGTATCATATTGCTAAGCCCTTGGTAATAGCCTCTGTAAATTGACATAAGACAAGAAAAAAGCACTGTTGGAGAAAGTGCCAAACACGCAAATTTTGCATTTGGTGAGTTAATAAGATCCGTGTACCAAAAAGTTACAAATAACATTACTAAAAAACAAATTGTACCTGTAGCTAAAAATATAGGCACAGAAACCTTATAGACAAGTTTTGCATCGCGATATCTTTTTTTTACTATATTTTCAGAAACGGTTCTAGAAACCGCTACTGGTAAACCAGCTGCAGCTAATGCTTCAACTGGATGGTAAAGTGCATATGCCGCTTCAAAATAGCTATTTCCTAAACCCCCAAGAATTTTTCCTATGGGGATCTTAAAAAAGGCACCTATTATCTTTACTACAACTGCACTTAAAGTAAGTATAAGTGCTGAATAGATACATGAATGTATAATATACAGGATTTTTACAGAATTTATTTAAAATTTAGTGCAATCTACGTGTAATACTACAGTACACACCCGACCATACCTGACCATAAATCTTACGAAAGTAGTAAATGTTATTATTAATTTTTCAACCCAATAAATTGATTTAAATCTACCAAGAAAATTCGCACAATTTTTCCAAATTTTATAGTTTTTATTTTTTCTTCTACAATCCATCTTCTGATTGTTTTTTCTGATACACTGCATATTTCGCAAGCTTGTTGGATAGAAATCAATTTTGTGTTTTTTGTTATAATCATATTATTTTTTTTCATATCAAAAAATATTAATTTCGAACAAAAAAAAGTACATAAAATTGTCGATTTTTTTTTCGCATCCAAAGAAGCCTTCATACCAAACTCCTTCTTTTAATACAATCTGTTTAAATTAAAAATATAAAATCTAATTTTTTAAGGCAACACTGCGATTAGTTCATAGCTAATCCCTGTTATACTCTAATAACGTAACTTTCAAACCCCAACAACAAAAACACCCCCAATTCCCATAAGGATTTTGGGGTGTTTTTAGTTTTCATACTCTTATCTACTAATTTTTAACCAAACAAATTATCTCGCTTTG
>JAIRLJ010000007.1 GCA_031259495.1 Oscillospiraceae bacterium
AAGATTTAGACTTCAAATTAGAAATCGCGAAACGTCAGAACTTACTTATAATACAGATATAGATTTTGCTAAAAAAGTATGAGATTGAGGTTAAAGCGAGGGATGGAATAGGAGACCGATTCCTAGATTGTCATTAATACTCCATTGTGTTATTTTAGCAAATCTTTACTTAGCTAATAAAAAAACTTATTAATTTGGATTAGGTTTTGCTAAAACAAAAAGTTATCAACAATGGCAACTAAATTTGTGGGAACTAAAGAGTTGAACTTCAGAAAGTGAATTATGTTATGTTGTCTTAAATTTTTTCATGCGTATAGCATGCAAATCAGGCATATAAATTTTTGTAAAGATATTGCGATTATTTTCGAAAATAAAAAATGGTGATTTTTGGGAAATTTTTTAAATAATTTAGAAAGTTTAAATGATAAAGCCAACGAAATAATCTGGGGACCAATTACGCTGTTGTTTATACTTTTTGTCGGACTTTGGTTTAGCATTAAAATGCGTTTTTTTCAAATTTTAAAATTTAAATTTTGGTTTAAATCAACATTTGGCAGGATTTTAGCAAACAAAAGTCAAAAAACAAGAAAAGATAAAAATAAAATTTCCTCTTTTCAAGCTGTTTCAACAGCACTTGCTGGATGTGTTGGTACTGGAAACATAATAGGAGTTGCAACAGCTATATATTTTGGTGGACCGGGTGCACTTTTTTGGATGTGGGTTGCCGCATTTTTAGGTATGATGACATCTTTTGCTGAAAATACTTTAGCTATAAAGTATCAAGAAAAAGATAAAAATAACAATTTTGTAGGCGGACCTATGTTATGGATGAATAAAGCTTTAAATGCAAAATGGCTTGCATATATTTTTGCTTTTACTGCAATTTTTGTTACGTTAGGCATGGGCAATATGGTCCAAGCTAATGGTATAGCAAATGTTTTAGAGGATTCTTTCAATGTTGGGCCACTAGTTACCGGTGTCAGTTTAGCAATCATATCTGGGACAATAATTTTAGGCGGTATACAAAGAATAGTAAAATTTACAGATAAAATCGTGCCTATTATGGTAGTTTGTTATACAATCGCTAGCTTTGTCGTTTTGATTTATCATTTTGATAAAATAGGACCAGCTTTTTATAAAATACTTTCAAATGCGTTCGATTTTAGAGCTGTCGGTGGATCTGTAGCTGGATGTGCGGCTATAAACGCAATGAAGTTTGGTATAGCTAGAGGAATTTTCTCCAACGAAGCTGGACTTGGCACAGCACCGATAATACACGCAATTTCCCACACTAATGAACCAGAAAAACAAGGCATGTGGGCAATATTTCAGGTTTTTGTAGATACTATAGTAATTTGCTCGGCAACTGGGTTAAGCATATTAGTATCTGTTGATTTAAACAAAAACATTCAAGGAGTACATATAACAAAAGAAGCTTTCAGTTCTGTTTTCGGCCAATTTGGTGCATTTATTGTTTACACTACACTTGTGTTGTTTGCTTTTACAACGATTCTCAGCTGGTCTTATATAGGCGTAAGAAGTACATCTTATTTATTTGGAGAAAAAAGCGTAAAATTTTATAAAATTATTGCTTGCGCTTTTATTATAATTGGCGCTACAGCTGAGCTTAAATTTCTTTGGAACTTGTGTGATAATTTAAATGCTATTATGATGATTCCAAACCTTATTTCTTTGTTACTATTATCACGAGAAATTGTTAAAAATTCTAAAATATTCTTGAAAGCAGTTCAAAAAAACTCATAGATATACAAAGATTATTATTTTAAGCATATGGCAGCCGCCATAACTCCCCTTTTGTTACCCGATTTTCTGTGTGAAAAAAACAAATCACTGCAGCATTTAGTACATAAATCTGAGACCAGTATATTAGAAGGTTTGACGCCAGCATTCTCTAAAATTTTTTGATTCGCTATTTTTAATGAAAACATAAACTTGTTTTTATCTTTGGATTTTTTAAAACAAAATTTACTTATATATTTTTTTGTTCTGAATTTATTATAAACAAAATCATCTATTTCGTAACAGCATTGCCCGATACTCGGACCTATAGCACAAAATAAATCTTCTTCATTAGAAGAAAATTCTTTCCTAAATTTAGCAATCATTTTTGATGCTATTTCTTTAGCAGTACCCTCCCATCCGGAATGTGCAACTCCGACTGCACGTTTTAGAGGATCGACAAAAAAAATAGGTGCACAGTCTGCATGAAAAGTTAAAAGAGTTATATTTCTTTTATTTGTTAATAAACCGTCAATACCTTGTTTGATTTCAGATTTAAAATTTTGGTGATTGTTTTTTACTACAGCTATGTTATCTGTATGCATTTGATAAGATTTAATAATTTTTTTTTCATTTATATCTAATGCCTCGGCAAATCTTCTATAATTTTCTGAAACGTTCTGTTTTGTGTCATTTTTAGAAAAACAAAAATTTAATGATCTGCAGTCTCCATCGCTGACACCACCGAGTCTAGTTGAAAAGCCGTGTTTTATAAAATTAAAACTTTCAAAATTTTTAAAAGTACAGTAACAAACAGCATTTTTTATATTTAAATTTGTATTTTTACTTCTGAATAACACGAAGAAACCTCTTGGATAAAATGAAGCTTATAGTTTTGAGCTACATACTGCTTACCAAGATGCTATCCTAAAATTTCTAATATTGCTACTAATAAAACTAAGTAAATTTAAAAAGTGAGTTCCGGTGTAAAACATTCAAATCGTAACTTAATCTTGCATAAAGCTTCAGCTTTTTGCAGGACTGATCAAAAAATTTTGATTTGTATTGCAATAGAGAAGGGTTAGAAATCTCATGCGTTTGGCTATGAGTGCAGGAAAAATGTTTCATTCTCTTATTTTCCATTTCTGTGGTATAAGTGTAATTTGCAGGAAACCTAGTAAAAATCAAACACAAACAAAAAACGAGAAGAAGAAAACACAAAATTATAAAGGTTCTTGTTTTTTTTAATTTTATTGTTACACTAAATATTTGAATTATCCTTTTAAAATAAGTTGCAAACATCTTTAAAATCATCTATTTAAAAAATTAAAACTAATAAATTTTTTTGGTAAATATAAAATAATTTGATTTTTAAAAAGATATTACTTATGAAGACAAACGCTTAAAAATATAATTATGAAATTTTTTTATTATTGATACTCTTTAAAAACTTTATTTGGAATTTGATTGGCAGTTGGCTTTCATATAGACTTTGGTAAGTTTATCATTAAAAGATTAAGTAAGATTTGTAGGATAAAAAATATGAAAAATATTGCAATAGGGCAATACTTCCCCGGAAATTCTGTGTTACACAAAATTGACCCAAGAGTAAAGATTTTATTAACAATTTTTTACACTATACTGATTTTTGTAGTAGATAGTTATGTAGGTATAGCCGCTATCGGCCTTGCTACTTTTATCTGTATAACGCTTTCTGAAGTAAGACTTATAACGTATCTTGGAAGTCTGAAAATCATAGGATTAATAGCTCTCATTACCAGCTTGGTAAATCTTCTTTATGGTTCAGACGAAAAGGTTTTATTTTCTTTATATGTAATTAAAATTACAGAAAATTCTGTGAAATTATCTATTCTTGTGTTTTTTAGAATAATTTTTGCGGTTTTAGCAAGTTCTCAGCTCATGTTTACAACAATGCCGAACGATTTATCCCATGGAATCGAAAGACTTATTATGCCTTTAAAATTTGTCAAAGTGCCAGTACATGAAATAGCAATGATGATGACCATATCATTAAGATTTGTGCCAATACTTCTTGAAGAATCAGATAAAATTATTATGGCTCGGAAAGCACGTGGAGCAAAACTTGAACAAGGTAGCTTAAAAAATAGAATAAAGGCGTTTTTACCTGTACTTATGCTTTTGTTTGTCTCTTCTTTCAGAAAAACTAACGATCTCGCCACTGCTATGGATTGTAGATGCTACAGAGGCGGAGAAGGCAGAACAAAAATGCGAGTTTTAAAATTAAAATTTTTGGATCTATTTTGTATATTGGTTTTCTCAACTTTTTTTGTTCCACTGCTAATATTTTGTGTATACTAGTCCCTTCAAAACTAATTTTTTATCTCAACCTCCCCGTTACAAAACTATAAATAAAAAATTAGTTACTGAAGAAAAAATTCAACATAGCTCTACAATTTGAACTTAAAAAATCGCTTAAGCCAAGTATCATATGGATTTGAGGGGTTTGAACTTATATGTAGAAATTACTAAAAAACAAGAAAAAATTTACGAAGCGTTTGAAATTAAAATACCAAGAGCATCGCTATGAGGAGTTGGGGATACAAGTTTTTATGTGATTTTATCTTTATTAAAAATTTTGTGTATAGTGTCTACTAAAATTGCAATAGCGTTATCTGCAGAAACATTTGCAGCAGTTCCAAGACTATCTTGAGCAATGTAAATAGCTATAACAAGGCTTGCTATATTTGAATCCGATGATATACCCACCATAGACAGAAAAGGTAAAGCAGACATAACCGCTCCTCCAGGTACTGCTGGTGCTGCTACCATAACTATGCTAAGGGTAAACAAAAATTCGTAAAACATTAAAAAATCAATTTTCATCGAATTTATCATCATAACTGCTACAACGGAACTTGTAACCGTTATTATACTACCGGGTAAATTTATATTTGCACAAAGAGGTATAACAAATTCTCTCACGCTCTTCGAAACTTTATTTTTGCTAGCACATTCAATATTAGCAGATATAGTAGCTGCTGAGCTTTGGGTTCCTAGTGCTGTTGTATATCCAAGTATTTGATTTTTTATTAAAAAGAAAAATTTTTTTTTAGAAACCAAAGAAGCCAATAAAAATAAAAGTAGAACATAAGAAAGTTGAAAAAATAGTACTATGAGAATAACTTTCCAAAAAATATTAAAAATACCAAATACCTGCCCTGAATGTGTCATCTTCGCAAAAGTTGCACAAATATAAAGCGGCAAAAATGGAACTATAATTCTTGATAACATAAGTTTTATGCAATCTGAAAAATCTTTGAAGACATTATATATAGCACTGCCAGAATTACTGTTTTTTTGTTTCAAGATAGAAATACAAAGTCCAAAACTAAAAGCAAAAATTAAACTTTGAGTAACTTCAAGCATCGGATTAATAGACATTTTAAAAAAAGGTGTAATATCATCCGGTTCAAGATTAATATAACTTATAGTTTCTTTTGTTATAAATGTTTTAAATATATTGGTAGATACAAAAAAAGCTAAGAATCCTCCCACAACCGTTGAAGTATAAGCAAATCCGGCAGTAATCGCTAAAAGTTTTGCAGCTCCTTTACCTAGATCTGAAATTCCTATTATTATTAAACCTATTATCATGAATGGGATTACAAATTTTAGAAAACTTGAAAACATTTCTGAAAAAGTTACTAAAATTTGTGTTGCAAAAGTAGGTAGCAAACCTCCTATGAAAACCCCTGCTATTATGCCTATTAGCAATTTCCAAATGAGATTTATTTTTTTAAATATTTTATTAACTTTCAAAACCTGGTAGCCTCCAAAATAACGCTAAACCTGCATATTAAGTATTTTCAAAATATTTAGAATTATTCAGGTTTTTTGTTGCTTGCGAAATTTTTATATTATCTTTGCAGTTTTATTAATTTTTACGTTATATACGCATCATTGCATTAAATAAAATATTAGTATCCTTCAAAACAGGTTTTTGACAGTTGAGTGAAGGAAAATACCCTCAGTCCGCCCCAAACAATGGGGGTTTTACGTGTTAAATTTCTTGAAAATAGTTGTTGTGTGTGTTGTGTTAATATTAAACCTCCTGCGAAACTAAAAATACTAAAATTATATTACGAAAATTAATCAAACTGAAAAGCTAGAAGAGAAAGATTTCAGACGCTTGGTTAGTGTCAAACGGAAAAAACCTTTATCAAAATGATCGAGATTTTTAAGAAAAGCTGGGAAACTCCAAATATAAGAAGAAAAAAATAAACCTTTGAATAAAGAAGAAAAAACAAAATCGCGAAATTTCAAAAAA
>JAIRLJ010000039.1 GCA_031259495.1 Oscillospiraceae bacterium
GACATAACGGGAGTTAACTCTGAACCGTGGCACGGAAGATTTGTGGGCATTCCATTAGCTGAAAAAATAACAAAATCAGGTTTAACATTTGATGAGTATTGGGAAAAATATTTGAAGTAGTCTATTTTGTGAAAGTGAAAGATGGTAAATATTTTTTGTCAAAGTAGTCCGTTTGCAGACAGTTTAGCATATATCAATATTAACAAGTTTTATAAGTGCAAAACCGTTTTACTCATTTACTCAAAAACTTGTTTTGCATCTTTTTGGAGAATTGTAATACAATATCGGGGTCTTGGGCAGGAAAAATTTAGTGAGCTACAAAATAAATAATTGGTGGTGTTTATGTTGGGAAAGAAGAATAGTAAAAGGAAAGCTAGCAGAAAAAAAATAATCAGGAGGGTGAGTTTGGCTTTAGCGAGTGTTTTCGTCTTAATAGGTACTCGCGCGGAGTTTTCTCCGTTTTTACGCTCGGCTGAGGCTGGACGGTATTTTGAGGCAAACGTAGATATGATACAATGCCGTAACGGCTGGAGTTTTCCGATTCCAGTTTATGATGATGAAAATTTTTGGTTTTTAGCGGGGAGCATTGCTTCGGGTGCTGGGTTTAAAATCAAACACATAGACATAGAAAGAGAAGTTATTACGACTGATTGGAACGGAAAAATTCCATTAAAGTTTCTTTGTATTTCAGGTTTAAAAGCCAAATTAAGTCCGGGCAGTGGTAGTGTTTTTGTTTATAAATTGAATAATTATACGAAACCGAGATTGGAACCTTTTGATTTAGTTTTCGTAGAAGAAGTTGGCTTTGAGGGATATGTTGAAATAATGGGATTTTCTGGGGATTTTGCAGTTATTAGTGGAGATGATAAAGCACACATGTATTATGTAAAATTGAAGGATTTTGACTTAAATTCGTTTGTGCTTACATCTGCTGAGTCTGATGGCCTGTCTGGTGATGGGCTTGGTGATGAGTTTGTTGACGCGCCTCCGCTAGTGATACCTGATGGTGAGTCTGTCGGACATGCTAGTGATATTGGGGTTGGTGGTGTGTCTGCTTTAGATTTAGGGAAAATTAAATGGATAGCAGGGTATAAAAAAACGGCGAATTTTTGGAGTTTTCCGATACCTGTGTACGACAATTGGTATTGGAAAGAGGGGGAAGTGTGGTCTTTGCCGCCAAATGAAGAGTTTATTGTCTACAAAGTAGAGGGTGAAAAAGTATTCATTTCTAGAGATTTAAGGTATTTCATTCCTCGTAAGTTTTTTGCCGATTTGGATAATATAATAGGTATTACTACCCCTGGACGTTTGGATATTTTCGTTATTGATGCATATTGGAAAAATTTTGAGTTAGAGGAAAGAGATTTGGTGTTTTCTGCTACTTATGATTTTGCTAAAGTTTTTGTTTTAGGAGAATTCACTTGCAAAGATACTGGTAAAGTTTTTTATACAATTATGCTAAATGAAGATAGAGGTCAGACTTATTTTGCGGAAAAAACAGTTGTGGACGGCTTGTTTGCAGAGTTGAGATCGGCAGTGGCTGGTGAGGTGATGGACGATGGTGAATTTTTCGACGAACCAGCTGGATATTCTGAAGGTGTAGAGGATAGGTCGAGGGTTAAAAGCGTTGAAACTCCAACTCAGGAAGAAGAAGATGAGGCTCTAGATCAGAAAAGAGAAGATGAAGTAGCAGTCCCCCTTGCCGTGGGCCCTCCGGAGGGAGGTAGCGTTTTACGCCCTAGTGATGATGCTGGTGGTGTTGATGCGCCTTTTGTTTTAGTAGATGAACCATTGGATCTTGGGATGGCACCTGCTGTAACAGTGCTGCCACAAGATGGGAGTAGTGTGGTTGATATAGTATCAGCGGAATCTGGCGATTCAGATTCTTGAAAGCGGAATGCCTATACTACGTTGATTGGGCAAGTCTGCGAGGACAATTTTGAATTTTGTAGTCGCGATTTTAGTAGACATTTGCGAGAGCCTTCGGTGAGAATACCATTAATAGATGATTTTTTTAAATAACTTAAATTTGTAGGTAAGTTAGAAATGGTGTTTTTTTGAGATGGCGTCGGGATTTGTCTGAAAGCGAAAGGTGCCAGAGGCTAAGTTTTATTGAGTTGTGTGAAGTTTCATGTGTTTTGCTGGTGGTGGTTTTGTTTTTTGAGTTTTTCTCGTTTTTCAAATTTTACTATTCTAAATGTTGTATTCAAGTTTTTTGTTTTTGTTAGGTGTATTTTTTCTGAAGTTAGCAAATGGGGCTTTTCGATTTTTTTGGTGTTTTTGAAATCTGAAAAATTTAAATTCTTACAGCTGTAAAAAATTTTATTTTTACAAATTTAAAGAAAATTTTTATATTGTTTTTGTTTGTATTGATCAAGTGTACTTCGTCTTTCAATTTGCTTATACATTTTTACTTATTTCGGCAATCATTTTGCTGTTTATGGAAAAGCGCTTGTTTGTTTTCAAACATAGTTTTTACTCTTGGTGCGAAATTATTCAGAAAATTTATAAAAATAGAGTATTAAGAAAATATGCAAAACTATTTTTAGAAGATATACAGTGATTTTTTATAAAATAAGCGGTGCCATTCTGTTGTTAGAAATATTAGATAGTATTTGTCGCTTTTTGTGATACATTCCTATAAAAAATTTGTATTTTGTTAGTTTTTTGCGTAGTTAGAGGCTAACAAAAAAGGTTTCTGCCAATTTATCCAAAGACTATTTGGACACAATTAATTTAGTTTTAAAATTTAAAAATTAAATTTGCTTAAAGTTGATTGTTTTTTGTTTATTTTTTAAAGATATTTTATTCCCCTCATAGCTAATTTTAGCGTGAGGGGATTTCTAATAGCTGAATAAGTAAATCTAACTATTGTCATTTGATTTATTCAACTGTTTAAATTTTGATTATTAAAAAATTTTTTTGATTTTATTTTTATTTTTTTATAAGACCCACAGCTGTAAATGTTTTTACAATTTTACAGAAAAAGGAGATTATGAAAATGATATTAAAATCAAAAAAAATTTGAAAAACTTAGCAAAAATTGCAGTCTCGAGTTGCCTAGTATTTACGGGCTATGTAGCACAATCTTTTGACGAAACAAATACTAAAACAACTTCTGCAGTCAGAAAATTTTAATTTGGACAAAGCACAACGATTGGAGCTATAGCAGCAAAATTGCAGCAAGAAGTAGAATTTCCCAAGGCGATATCACAATCTGTTTTAAAAAGATATTTTTTTAATTCAGGAATAGGATTCTCAGGAAAACTAAGCAAAAAAATAATTGTTTCTATTGACGAGACAAATAAAACAATTTGTGCAAGATGTAGCACAGATAAATCACTTAAAGCAATTTACATATATTGTGATGGGTGTATAGAACTTTTTGACGCATCAGATTTAATTGCAGAAGTACCTTTAGCAAATTATGAGAGCCTATTTAATGACACAGTTCCAGAAGTTGAGAAGAAATCCTTCGGTAGGACATTTACTCGCTAGATGTGTAGAAAACACCAGTCCACAACTTACTGCAACAAAAAGACCTGTTATTTCTTTTCGCAATAAGAAGGTAGAAGAAAAACTGCGAAAAATAAAATTGATGGAAGGAGCACCGAAGCGCAGGCGCAGGGCTATACTAGACGTACTGCCAAAACCGAGCATAGGAGTGACGAATTAACAATTTTTTTATGATTGGGTATAGACATATAATTAAGCAACGAAGTTTTAACAATTCAACAAAGGTTAAACTTTCATGAGTAATAGTAACAATGCATTTTTCGAAACATTCGAGCAATTAATAAACGAGCACGGAATCACCATTGACCGCCCTAAAGGGACGGCGCATCCACGTTTCCAAGATCTCATCTATCCCATAGATTATGGCTACATCAATAACACGCAATCGCAGGATGGTGGTGGAATAGATCTCTTTCTGGGGGATGATAACAATGCAGGAGTTGTTGGAATCATTTGCACTATTGATGCCACCAAAAGAGATTCCGAAGTGAAAGTTTTGTATAACTGTACAGAAGAGAACATTCAAACAGCACGGCGAATGATGAATAACGGCCCTATGTGTGGAATTTTAATCAGAAAATAAGTTGAGCGAAATATTCAAAACATACCGTGATTCAATAATCATTAAAGACAATATAAAAGCCAAGCATATTATTGTTGATGAATACTCCTTATTCCGGATATTACCACGGTCATTCTTTTGAAGATTGCATAATGTATTTGGACAAACAGGAAAGCATATTGCTGATGGGCGCGGTGATTGCTGCCCGTGCAGTCATCACAAAGGACGTAGGCCCGTATGAAATTTGTGGATGAAATCCGGCTCGGCTAATCAAAAAACGTTTTTCGGATGAAGATATTGAGCGGCTTTTGAAAATTCAATGGTGGAATTGGGATGTTGAAAAAATTAAAACGAACCTTGATACCCTGAGAAATAACGATATAAAAAGATTGGAAGAATTATGCTAGTAAACGCTCACAAAGCTATTCTTCTTTGTTTTTGATCGGCAGAAAAGTAAGTGTAAATGCACCATCGTGAGCGCAATCATGCTGCCAACACATAGAGAATGCGTTGCTTATAAATAATAGAATCGAAAAATAAATTTTATAATCATTTTGTATTGAAATATATTTTTATGCTCAGAATATCCATGTTGTTTTTACTCAAGTATACCATTGACATGCTCTCGTCCAATGCCTATTTGCATCAGAAGGATATCAGACCTTTCATCAATCATGGCAGAAATAGCCTTACAATCCTCAATGTTTGTAATGTCCAAAACATCAAACCCTACTGATGAACATTTCTGACTAGCATCGTAAATTAACACACATGTAAACAAAATCCCCTGTAAGTGTACGGCGGCAATTGCTCCGGCGTGAGAGAACAGATTTTTTTCATCATTGGTGACAATGCCGAGTCCATAGGCATCGCCTCCTCCAATGGGTATGGTCACCTTCGTGAGTTTCTTAAAATATCCATTTTTACGTAGAAATTCATTCCATTTTAAAAGATCGCGTGCTGTTGACACGATTCCTCCAGCGGGGTTCATTGCCGGCGTCAGTGGGTTTTTCAATTTTTGAGGCACACATTGGGCGAGATTCAACGATTTTTCCAACTTTTTCCATAACTTTGCCTCGGAAATATCGTCATGTAAAAACGTATGGGACATCCCTGCTTCAACGAAAATACCATGAGCTAATTTCTGCATACGGCCGTTGAGTTTGTTTTTCCAAACATTTCCCGATCAAAGCGTAATTCAAATTCTGATATTGGTACTGATTGATCCGTTTTCCAGTCGCGTAGTCAACCTTGGCAGAATGCAACAAAAGGTGCCGAAGAGTCATTCCACTCAAATCCTTTAACTTTAATTTGGGCCAGATATACGCTTTTTCAGACTCTGGTAAGTTATTACTACAGCTTGAAATTCATCTTCAGTAATCAACGTACTGATTTCTGTCTCTAAAAGTGGGCGCATGTAAAACGGCCGTAAACTGTTTGCTTATTGATCCAATAAAAAATGGAGTGTCTAAATCTATTCCTTTTGAACAAATTTTCAGCTTTACTTTGTGTTCAACATTTTGAACAGCGACTATTCCGTGAACATCTTCCCTTATTGTGTGAGCACCTGTGTCTATTTTGTTGGTATTACTGCAGGCAATGCCAAAAAGAATGCATGCATGGGCGCACAATCTACGCATTGTTTTTAGCCTTTTCCATTTTTGAAACATTCGTTTAATACCATAATTATCAGGAAGTTGGTCTTTCTGCTCAACCCATTTCAAATCATGCGATTCTTCGCTGACAACAAATGGTCTATCGTCTATTGCCTTCAAGTAAAACCTAACATCGTAATGGTAGTGTTTGATGACATCATAAGAAGGAATAAGATGGACACCGATATCAAAAATTTTTTCGTGAACAGGCTGAACAAAAAGTCCAAATTCTTCCTGTGTTTCCCTTAAAGATACCTGCAACAAATCACTCTCACCATCTGCATGGCCACCCAATTGGAGCCATTTATTAAGCTTTTTATGATGAGTGAGTAAAATGGCTTACCATGAAAACTTTCAATCCAACAACCACCGGTAAAATGCCCTTCTTGACAACTACGTTCAAAACAGTTTGGCTCACGAGTAATGAAGTTTAGCATTTTCGTTTTTGCTTCTTGTTCAACAGAATCTTTGGTTAGGTGATTATTTAACAAGTTTATCGTCAAATTACGATGCATGAGGCATTCAATGATATGAAATACCGTGTTTCAAGTCAAGCTTTTTGCGAAAGCTAACTGAGTATCAAAGCCTTTTTCACTTTTGAGGATATCGAAGAAAATGTGGATCAATTTTCTCATTACAGCACATACGATAACCTTCGCTGATTTGCCCTTGTTTTCAAGTTTTTTTTACAAACGTAGCAAAATCCTTATTGTGATTTTTAACGGCAATTGCCGCCGTATACACTGTTTTTCTAACAGATTGTATTCCAGCTTTTGAAATATGCGCTTTGTGATGAACAGAACTTCCAGACTCGAACGAAGACGGTGTTACGCCAACGAAGGCTGCGTACTGTTTTACATTGTTAAAACGTTCAACTGGTGGAACATTCGCTAGAATTTGGTACGCCGTTTCTTTCCCAACTCCAACAATTTCCACCAGATTTGCCATTTTTTCTCGCAGATTTGGCGAATTATTGATAAGTTCTTTTGCCAATTGTTCTAGTCCTTCAATTGTGGCGTTTAAATGCACAATTTGTTCTTCCAAAAGCAATCTAACATCGTCACTTATACGGTGGCTCAGCTTATTTAAAAGCTGTCTGCGTTGTTTTTTCAAAAAAATCACAATTGCGTACAATATCACGAAATCGACGAATATCATTTGGGCATGGTTGCCAAAGTGGTGAATTCGTCGCTTTGCAAAATTCAGCAATAACACGAGCGTCTGTTTTGTCAGTTTTCTCGCGAATCATTTTGCATTTTCCAAAGGCTTTTGGTTGCAATGGATTTACGACACTTATAATAAAGAATTTGGAGAAAATAGTACGATGTTACATTACTGCATTGTTAAAGAAAGATGATTCAGATATACAGAAACTGTTTTCTAGTTATAAAAATATTATTGATGTAAATGCTAAAACTTCTAAAGGTTTTACTCCTCTTATGCTTGCAGCTTCTTCAAATAGAAAACAAGAGATTTTTGAACTTTTAGTTAGAAATCGTGCTGATTTAAATGCCAGAGATGAAAATGGTTACACTCCTATTAACTATGCAGCTATGAATAGAAGCTTAAAAAGCATTGAATCTTTAAAAGTACTTGGTGCTGATTTAAACGCCATAGATGATAAGGGTTGCGCTCCTATTCACCATGCAGTTACAAAAAGAAATTCCAAAATTATTGAGTTTTTAGCTAGAAATGGTGCTAATTTAAATGCACAAGATAGCTTTGGTGATACTCCCATCACGTATGCGATTCGTAATCATGATTTAGAAACTGTTAGACTTTTGATTAGACTTAATGCTGATTTAAATATTAAAAACAGTGTTGGTTTTCTTCCTATTCATTTTGCAGCTTCAAGTAAGAACTTAAAAATTCTTGAATTATTTGCGCCTAGATTTGATGTAGATGTAAATGCTAAATGCGATATTGGTAAAACTCCTATTTTCCTTGCAGCTTTAGATGGAAAACTAGAACTTGTTGAACTTCTCGTTAAAAATGGTGCTAGAGTTGAATGTTCTGATTTTAATCTTGTTTTAGCTGCTGCTCGAAACGGATTTGCCGAAATTACAGACTGTTTAGTCAATCGTTCATATTTTGCTCCTCTTGATAGTGCAACAGAAGAAATTATAGCTGCTGCTTTAGACCACCCTAAAATACTTGAAATACTACTATGTAGTGGTAAATTTCCTGCTGTAGAACAAACATTATCTGCTTGTTTACCGGCAGGATTGCCAGAAGGTGATGAACTATCAGATGTGAGCGAGGATTCGGAGTCACTAACAGAACTTGAATTATCGTTAGTAGATACAGCTAGTGTTTTTCCTACACAACTGCAAATGGAGTTCGATTATTATGGGAGTGTTGAAACTCAGTTCTCAGACTGGAAAAAGACAACAGAAAAAAATAAGCAAAGAAGGAAAAATCGCAAACCATTTGAAATAAATACGCATACTGACAGACCAGTTATTCCTGCTAAGCATGCTCTGGGATTTCTTCGAGCTATTTTAGATGTTGTTAAAAGAGAAAACTATAGTGGGGAAATAATTATAATTTCTGGACAAGGACGTCACTCTAAAAATGGAGTATCAGAAGTTAAAACACAAATAGTGAACCTTCTTACAGAACATTTTGGAGTTTCTTGTCAGGAAGAGCCTGGTAATCCAGGCAGATTAAGATTAAGGGCAACTAATGGTATGTTTGAACAATGTTGAATATATATCGCAAGATCTTATAAGCATATTGTTCTTAAATTGATCAGTTTTTAAAATGCGAAAGCAAAATTTATATATTTTTAAAAGAGACCACTTATAAATAAGTGAGTCTCTTTGTTTTTTAAAATTTTTAGCAAGATTTTTTAAATTTTCTGCAAATTTTTCTATTTTTTATTCAGTTTTTCCTAATATTTCTGCCATTTTTGAAGATTTTATATCTTACACTAACTAAACCCTAAAGGCTCTATTTACGAGCTTTTGCTATGCCGTTTTATTGTGTTAATTATAGTGCTTTTGATATTATTCCGCTTATATATTAAAAAATTGTCTTGATTTTATTTTTATTTTTTTATAAAATTTCGAACCGTAAATGCTTTTAAAATTTTATAAAAAAGAGGAACACGAAAGTGAAATCAAAGTCAAAAATTTTCTTTAAAAATTTATCAAAAATTATAGTCTCGGGTTTAGTCTTGAGTTGCCTAGTATTTGCGGGTTATATAATGCAATTCCCAGATAAAACAAATACCAAAACGTTTTCTGCAGTGTATGAAAAATTTGAAATTGAAAGAAACAAAAACATTGGAGGTATACTGGCAGTATTGCAAAAAGAAATTAACTTCCCTAAAGCTATAAAACCGGTTATTTTTAAAACCTTTCTTAGATCCTCAGGAGTGACTTTTTTTGGTAAAGAACAAATTTCGAAAAAAATAAGTCTTTTTGTTGACGGCACAAATAAAACAATTTATGTAGAGCATAGCGATCCAGATAAAACACCTGAAGTTTACACATATCATGATGAGCAAAATCTGAGACGTTTAATTTTTATTGATTCCGCCCCCCCAAAACCACCAGATTTGCTACTCTGGTTTCAGATTGCAATATCTTCAGAAAATAAAGCAATTTCTTCTAGTTTTATTAAAGCAATTATTGATAGAAAATTATTTAATGCCGAAGTCGCAGAAGGCGGGTCAATATTACATTACTATGCTGCAAATAATGATATTTCATCTATAGAAAGATTGTTTTCTGTTTTTGGTAAAAGTATTGATATAAATGCTAAGACTCTTAGCGGTTCTACTGCTCTTATTTTTGCAGTTTTAAATAATCAGCCAGAGATTATTAAACTTTTATTTGAAAAAGGTGCTGACTTAAACCTTAAAGATAGCAACGGTTTAGCCCCTATTAATCATGCAGTTACAGCTGGAAATTTAAAAATTATCAAACTGTTAGCCAAATTTAATGCTGATTTAAATGCCAAAACAAATAGTGGTAACGCTCCTATTCACCATGCAGCTAGAAATGGAAAATTAAAGGTTGTTAATCTTTTATCTGAAAATGGCGCTGATTTAAACACACAAGACAGTTTTGGTAATACTCCTTTACACTGGGCAACTAGATATGAGAAATCAAAAATCACTACTTTTTTAATTGAAAAGGGTGCTAATTTAGATGCACAAAACGACCTTGGTGATACTCCTATCACCTACGCGATTCGTAATCGTAATTTAGAAGTTGTTAAACTTTTTATCAAACGTGGTGCTAATTTAAGTATCAAAAATAGTGTTGGTCTTTTTCCTATTCATTTTGCAGCTTCAAGTGAGAACTTAGAAATTCTTGAATGCTTTTTATCACTTAATGTTGATGTAAATGTTAAATCCGAAGCTGGTTATACCCCTCTTTTCTTTGCGATTTCGGATGGGAGGTTAGAACTTGTTAGGCTTCTTGTCGAAAAGGGTGCTAGATTTTACAATGAAAGTTTTTGTATTAATCCTGTTTTATTGGCTGTTGAAAAAGGATTTGTCGAAATTACAGACTTTTTAGTCAATTATCCAGATTTTGTTCCTCTTGGCAATGAAACAACAGAAGAGATTACAATTGCTGCTTTCTCAAATTACTTTGAAATACTTGAAATACTACTACGTAGTGGTAAATTTCGTGTAGAACAATCATTATCTGTTTATTTAGACGATGCTATTTTGCATGATGCAATACCATCGGAAAAAGTACAATCGTTTCAAACAATTAGAGGTATTCTTAGAAGATATTCGGCAGGATCGCCAGAAGATGATGAACTATCAGATGCGAGCGAGGATTCTGAGTCACCAACAGAACCTGAACCATCGGGAGATGAAAACGAAGATGAAGTAGATGGTACACTACCGTTATCAGAAGATTTAGTACGTAGTACTCCTCCTCCACCACCGCAAGTAGAGTTCAATTATCTTGAGAGTGTTGAAAATCAACTTTTAAAATGGCGCAGGATAGAAAGATTTAGACCAAAAAGAAAATGTATGCCGTTTATATTAGATACGCATACTGATAGGCCAGTTAATGCTAATAGCCATGCCCATAGTTTTTTTCAGTCTCTCTTAGATGTTGTTAAAAGAGAAAACTATAGTGGGGAAATAATTATAATTTCTGGACAAGGACGTCACTCTAAAAATGGAATATCAAAAGTTAAACTAAAAATAATGGATTTAGCAAAAAAACAGGGGATTTATTGTCAAGAAATCCCTGATAATCCAGGTAGATTAAGATTGAAGGCACTTGATGGTATGTTTGTCGAATAATGTTGAACGCGATGGGTAATATCGCAAAATTTTATTTATAATAATGCTGTTTTTGAATTAGTTGGCAATTTAGAACAAAAAAGCAAAAAAATGTTGCTATGCCAGGCAGAAGTGAACATAACACGGGTCTTGCTGTAGATTTTTATTCTCATAGCAATGAGTCTGCTAACTTAGAACAGATTTTTGCTACTACTCCAGAAGGA
>JAIRLJ010000040.1 GCA_031259495.1 Oscillospiraceae bacterium
GACATAACGGGAGTTAACTCTGAACCGTGGCACGGAAGATTTGTGGGCATTCCATTAGCTGAAAAAATAACAAAATCAGGTTTAACATTTGATGAGTATTGGGAAAAATATTTGAAGTAATTTATTTTGCGAAAACAAAAAAAAGTAAAGATAGTAAATGTTTTTTATTAAACTAGTCTGATTTTGATTAGTTTAGTAACAGCAATAAACTTCAATTTCTATGAGGATTTTGTGGTGTTTTTAGTTTTCCGTGTTCTCGTTTACAATTTGAACTCAAAAAAGTCGCTTAAACCAGGTGACACATGGGTTTGAGGGGGTTTGAGGCTTGAAAGTTCTGTTTAAAATTGTAAAACAATTTTCGGTGATATTTTTTATTTTTTTGCAGAAGATATTTAGAGAAGTAAATTTATTTGATTTTTTGCAAGACTAAATTTTAAATTTGAAATTATGAATCTTATCTACCTTGACAAACAAAGCCTTATCGTGTGAGAATCTCCGTGTTTTGGAATTTTTATACTTAAGGAGATTGATTCTATGGATCAAATTGCTGGTGTCGCCGTTTTGCCTATACTTATGGTAGCTTTTTTTTATTTTTTTCTAATACGGCCAAATAATAAGCAAAAAAAAGAACAGGAGGTTATGCGTTCGAATCTTTCTGTGGGGGATAATGTAACGACAATAGGCGGTATATTAGGTCGCATTGTTAATATTAAAGAAGGTGGCAGGTATTTTGTAATAGAAAGTAGTGTCGATCGGACAAAAATTTTGGTAGAACGTTGGGCTGTATCTGAAAATAAAGGTGTACAAAAAGAACCAGATAACGTAGAAAAAAAAAGTGAAACAAGAAAAGAAGCTAAGTAGATTTATTGTTTGAAAAAAATAATTGTTCTAAAGAGGTTGTTTTCAAAATACAATTTCTAATATCGTCAGATTATTTTATGTATAAATATGTAAATTATTATACTTTTATAATAATGGGTTTGGGGTGATTTTTTGGCGAATGAGAGGCACATGGCTTTTGGAGAAAACACTTCGAAAGTTGTCAGAATGTTTTTAATTAGTAGTTTAGTTGGGGCGGTTTTTTGTTTTTTATTTCTTTCTATTTTTGCAATTTTATTCGTTGGAATAAAAGTCGTTAGTGCTATGGTTATGGGGATATTTTCTGTTGCAGCAGCCAGTATAGGAGCTTTTGTTTCCGGTTTTGTTTTGGCAAAGTTTCAAAAGCAAAAGGGAATGTTTTATGGAGCAATAGCGGGCGGCAGTCTATTTTTTATTTTATTGTTGTTTAATATATGCATTTATGGGCTTCCATTCACTTTTTTGGGTCTTGTTAAGTTTTTTTGTATGATTTTGTCCGGAGCATTCGGTGGAGTGTATGGAGTCAATGTTAGGAGAAGGTAGTATCAATTAAGAGAAAATCAAGTAAAAAAATATAAAGGAGAAAATAAAATGGAAAATGTTATTACTGTTAGCGATGGAAGTTTGAAGTCTACTTTGAAAACTGGGGGATGTTCTGAATGTCAAGCATCTTGTCAGTCGGCTTGTAAGACTTCCTGTACAGTTGCAAATCAAGACTGTGAAAAAGAAGGCGCTTAGACAGGTGAGATTTTAATCGCAGTTTTCAGTGAATCTGTTCTGGCTTTGGCCGGTTCTTCTTTAGTTTTTTGTATCTGTTATCGGTATATTCTGCACTAGCAACAAGAAAATGGCGGAGAGATGGGGATTCGAACCCCAGAAACCGCTTGTGGCGGCTTACACGATTTCCAATCGTGCTCCTTCGACCAGCTCGGACATCTCTCCTAATAAATTTGAAAATTTTCTATGCTTAGCAGACAACATTTCTGATTGTAACAAATAGGAAAGCAAAAAAACAATATATATAAAAAGGTACGTGTGAGTTGCTACTTGGAAAAATTGTTAAAAATTTGGATTTTTTAGAGGTTAAAGGCGCTCTAGATTTAGAGATTAATAGCATATGTTATGATTCGAGGAAAGCGAATGGCAATTGTTTGTATGTTCCTCTAGAAGGCAATAATTGTAACGGTCATGATTACATAAAAGAAGCTGTAGCATGTGGCGCTGTAGCTGTACTTTCGTCTGTTCGGGAAATCGGTGAAAATTTTGATAATACAACTTTCGTATATGTAAAAAATACGCGCAAAGCTCTAGCTTTTGTATCTGCTAATTTTTTTTGCCATCCTGCTGATAGGCTTAAAGTAATTGGTATAACAGGAACAAAAGGAAAAACTACTGCAGCTTCTATGGTGGCTTCTATACTCAATCAAAGTCAGATAAAAACTGCTGTCGTAGGCACTATAGGAGTAATATCTAGTAACGGAAATGTAGTGAAACTTAACAATACTACTCCCGAGTCGTATGAACTACAAAAGTATATGAGGCAAATGTTAAACGAAAACTACGAATGTGTTATTCTTGAGATATCTTCTTTAGGTATTAAACACCACAGGACTGATGCGATAGAGTTTGACATAGGTTGTTTTACTAATTTTTCGAGAGATCACATTGGTCAAGGCGAACATAAAGATATGAAGGAATATCTTGCTTGTAAAGCTATGTTATTTTCAGCCTGCAAAACTGGTATTTTTAACATTGATGACAATGATGTTAAAAAAGTTTATGAAAGCTCGACTTGTGAAAAAATTAAATTTGGTTTTTCAAAACACGCAGATTTCATAGCTTCAAATCTTTCGCTTATAACTAAACCTGATTGTTTGGGTACAAAGTTTGAACTTTGTGGACAAAGAAAAATGATAATAGACGTGGCTGTACCTGGAAGTTTTAGTGTTTATAATGCTTTGTTAGCAATTTCAACTTGTTGTAAATTTAATGATAGAAGAATAACAGATAAAAATATAAAAATCGGTTTAAAAAAAGCCAAGACAAAAGGTCGTGTGGAGGTTATCGATACTCCATTCGACTATTCGCTTATTATTGATTTTGCACATAACGCAGTTAGTATGAAAAATATCTTGAAAACTTTACGTAAATACACAAAAAACCAATTAATAATAATGTTTGGATCTGGAGGCGAAAGGTCAAAAACAAGAAGATATGATATGGGTAAAATTGCCGGAAAACTTTCAGATTTTGTCGTTATAACCTCTGACAATCCAAGAAGTGAGCCGCCGTTAGATATAATTGATGACATAAAAAGCAGTATAGCAGAAATTGATGCAAACTACGCAGTATTTCCTGACAGAAAGGATGCTATAAGATATTGCATGAACATAGCAAAAAAAGGCGATATCGTCATATTAGCTGGGAAAGGTCACGAAGATTATCAATTCACTTCTAAAGGTAAAGAACATTTTGATGAACGAGAAGTGATTGCTAGCTTTATTAAAGAATTTTCAAAAAATCAGTTTATTTCTAAAAACAGCCGAGATTAAATAAGTAATCTATGCATAAGTTTATTGTCTAATTTCAACTTTTAAAAAGCTTTAGTTATGATCCCGCCGCCTACCACAAAATCTCCATCATAAAAGACTGCGGCCTGGCCAGGAGCAGGAGATTTTTGATGTTCAAAAAATTCAACTAAAACCCTACCATTTTTGAGCGGACTAATTACAGCATTGTTTTCGTTTCTCTGATATCTGATTTTAGTTTTAAGTTTCATAGGATGTTGAAGCTTGTCAAAATTTATAAAATTTAATTTTTTTACAATAAGATTTTTCTTAAATTGTTCTTGATATTCTCCAAGAGTAATCTCGTTTTTTTTAGCATTTATATTAATAACAAACATGCGTTTACCTAGAGAAATATTTAAGCTTCTACGCTGACCAACGGTATAGTTAACTATACCGTTGTGTGTGCCGAGTATATTGCCTTTCTCATCTATAAAATTTCCTTTTATGGTTTTAGTCGTATTTTTTTTTATAAAATTTTTATAATTATCTTTAACAAAACAAATATCTTGACTGTCAGGTTTATCAGCAATTAAAAGTCCTTTTTTTTTCGCAATCTCCCTGATCTCTGATTTTTGCCAAGATCCAATAGGCATCAAGGTTTGTTTCAGCTGGTCTTGCGTCATGCCGTAAAGTACATAACTTTGATCTTTATTGCTTTTTGATTTTTTAAGAACAAAACGTTTTAAATTTTTATTAAATTCTATAGAAGCATAATGACCAGTAGAAATATAGTCAAAACCTAAGCTTTTTGCTCTTTGCAAAAGCTTATCAAATTTTATTTTTTGATTGCACTTTATACAAGGGTTCGGAGTTTTACCTTCTTTGTACTCATTGATAAAATCTTCCACAACTAATTCTTCAAATTCTCTAGAAAAATTAACTACTATGTGTTCGATGTTGAGTTTATAGCAAACTCTTCTGGCATCGTCTATATCATCCAAAGAACAGCATCCACCGTTTTCGCAATCAAATTCCGATTTTAGTTTCATCGTAACACCGGTTACATTATACCCCATATCAAGTAGCAACAACGCGGCAACGCTGGAATCTACTCCTCCGCTCATACCCAACAAAACTTTTTTTTTCATTTCAAAATTTCTAGTTCACTTTAACTTCAGATTCCAAAGAAGTAATAGAGACGTAACTATTGCCAGGTGGCATAACAAGCCTTTCTCCTGTATCTGTGTGAGTGTAAACAAAAGAAGCGTTTTCATCAGATTTTTCCCATTTTATATCTATTTTTTTACCATCAGAACAAAAGTAGCCTTTACCATTAGTTAGTTCAATGCCTTTGTGCCCTTTTTCATCCAAACTAAAGACCTTAGCCCACAAGATTATTACGTTTTTTACGCTAACTTGAGAGTCGTATTCACTGTCCATTTGTTTGGTATCAAATTGCGAAACAAGATACACCTTTTTTGTTTCGTCGTATTCGAAAGTTGTGGATTTATAATTTGAAAAAGTTACATCTATTTTTTGGGCTGGTACATTACTTGAAATTTGTGAGCTTATTCCAAAAACTTGAAAAATAACTTTATCTTTTTTAATTTCATAACGAGTTTTAGTGCGAAAAATACCATCTAAAAGTTTTTGACCTGATGTTACCACGCTGTGTTCGTATGCAAGATTTTTTCTTCTTTCTTCATCTCTCCAAAACATACCTTGATATTCCATTAAGTTGAAATGATCTATAGCTTTATCTTTCAACATTTGATCAGCTTGAGAACTTCCACCTATATGTATGTACACACAATCATGCCCATTAGCAATGTTGATAAAAGGAGGTCTTGCACTTCTAATACTACCTATCTTTTCTGTGTCTGTAGGATCCTGATATATGGCCATTAAACGAGTAATACCACCCTCAACTAGTGTCTCGTAAATAATATCTGCTTTTGATACGCCAATAAGAGGCTGCGCCGCTTTTATGTTATTTATCATAACGGCTATAGGGCGAACATTCACCTTTTCAGGCCTTATTTTCATCCCTGTTAAAGGGTTTAGATTTGCTTGTGCAGTCTGAACTTTTGGTGGATCAGATGATAACACGGAGTTATCTTCTTTTTCTACCTCCTGTTTATTACCAATAAAATAGCACACAACAAAATAAGTTCCAAAAAGCATTGACACTAAAAACAAAAAGGTTCCTATAAGTTTTAGGCTTCTTTTCAAACGACGAAACCTCCTATTTTATACAAATCCTACGCGAAACTATCGGAGCAATTATTTATGATTATTATAATTTAATTTATTTTGTTATCCTGGTTCTTCATAGAAAAAATCGGAAACGACAAGTACATCTTAGAACAGAAAATAAATAAAATTCAAGAAAGACTATAGGAAATCTATATTTATTTTTTAAATTTCAATTATTTTTTTGCGAATTTTAAAAATTTTGTAGGAACTAGCATTAAGTTTTGATATAAAAAAATAATTTTTTCAAAAAACATGTATTTTCCCCGAAAAAATGTCAACACTACTCGCGATAGCACTTAAAGCCAGTAAAAAACACCAAACAGTAATTCAGGAGCAAAAAAAATGAAGTA
>JAIRLJ010000015.1 GCA_031259495.1 Oscillospiraceae bacterium
TTTTTTTTGTTTTTAAAATATCTAGTAGAGCTATAATCAATAGACTTTCTGCAAAATTAAATTTTAAGATCAAATTATAAATTCAGGCTGTATAAAAAGATAGTTTTGTGGGAGGTCTATATATTCGCAGCACAAAATAACTCAAAATTTTACTTTTAGAGTTTTTGGATATAATTTACATCCGTGCTAAAATTTCCGAATGAAGATATTGGGTATAGAAACTTCTTGCGATGAAACGGCGGCAGCTATTGTAGAAAATGGTCGCAAAATCTTATCGTGTGAAATGATTTCGCAAGCGTCTAAGCATCAAGTTTTTGGTGGAGTACTTCCGGAAGTAGCATCAAGATGTCATATTGAAAACATAGTTGGTGTTGTTAATAATGCCCTTTGTTCATGTAGTTATTCTTTAAAAAATATAGATGCCATAGCTGTTACTCATACTCCAGGATTAATAGGTTCTTTGCTTATTGGACTTAACTTTGCAAAGGGACTTTCTTTTGCTGAAAATCTCCCCTTGATAACAGTACATCATCTTAGAAGTCATATAGCAGCCAATTATCTCGAAAACAAATCACTCAAGCCGCCATTTTTAGCTTTGATAGTTTCTGGAGGGAACAATCACATAATAGAAGTAACAAGCTATACAAATTTTAAAATTATAGGAAAAACACGCGATGACGCAGCTGGCGAAGCTTTTGATAAGGTAGCTAGAAGTCTTGGCCTATCGTATCCAGGAGGAGTTAATTTAGACAAAATTTCGAAAAGCGGAGATAGGTTTCGTTTTGAGTTTCCAAGACCAGAAATCAAAAATGCTCCTTACGACTATAGTTTTTCAGGACTTAAAACTTATTTTTTTAATAAATTAAGCGCTTTAAAACAAAAAAGTAATGATATTCCAGTCGAAGATCTAGCCGCTTCTTTTTGCTATAGTGTAGCGGATTATCTTACTACAAAATTTTTAAAAGCAGCGCATGATCTTAAACACAAAATATTAGTAGTGTCAGGCGGAGTTTCAGCAAATTCCTACCTGAGAGCTAAATTAAAAAAGGAATGCGAAAAATTAAATTACAAATTTTATGCACCTTCATTAAAACTTTGTACCGATAATGCAGCCATGGTTGCAGCTCAAGGTTATTACGAATTTTTGTCTGGAAATAGAGCAAGTCTCGACACAAATGCCTTTTCAAATTCTTCAATAGAGCGAGGATAAGATTTTGTTAGATTCGAAAGATTTTAAACCATTTTTACAAGAAACCTCAAAAAGTCTAAATGATTTAAAAGAAGTTTTGGGTTTTAAAAAAACAAAAAAAGAGCTAGAAAAACTTGAAAAATTAACTATACAAAAGGATTTTTGGGCAAATATTCAAGAAAACAACCAAATTTTTAAAAAAACTAACTATTTGAAATCAAAAATTTCAAACTTTGAAAAATTAATTCAAACTTACAATGATATAAAAACTTTAATTATGCTTTTCGAAGAAGAACAAGATGAACTTTTGTTAAAAGAGGCTGAAAAAGAATTAATAAAATTACAAAAGAACATTGAAAAAGAAAGAATTGCTGTTATGCTCAATGGCAAATTTGATAACAAAAACGCCATACTCACCCTACATGCTGGAGCTGGTGGCACAGAAGCTCAAGACTGGGTGCAAATGTTATTTAGAATGTACTCAAAATTCTGTCAAAAACAAAAATTCGAGATTACAGTTTTAGATCTTTTGTACGGAGAAGAAGCTGGTATTAAAAGTATTTCTTTCATTGTAAAAGGCACTAATGCCTATGGCTATTTAAAAGGAGAAAATGGGGTTCATAGACTTGTTAGGATTTCACCCTTTGACACATCCGGAAGACGACATACCTCTTTTGCATCAGTGGAAGTTATTCCGGAATTAGATAATGATACAAATGTTGTCATTTCACCAGATGATTTAAAAATGGATGTTTTTAGAGCGAGCGGTGCTGGTGGACAGCATGTCAACAAAACTTCGTCTGCTGTAAGACTCACGCATATTCCGACAGGGATAGTAGCATCATGCCAAAACGAAAGAAGTCAAAGACAAAATAGAGAAGTAGCTTTAAGGATGATAAAATCGAAACTTGTTAAAATAAAAGAAAAAGAAAATCTCGAAAAAATCGAAGATATAAAAGGCGAAGAAAAGGAAATTAGCTGGGGTTCACAAATTAGATCGTACACATTTATGCCTTACACTCTAGTAAGAGATCATATAACAAGTTACGAAACTGGTAATATAAATGCTGTTATGGATGGCGAAATCGAAGAAATTATAAATGCTTACTTAAAAAAAACACAGGAATAAATTAAGGAATTCATAAGCAATTTAAAGGAGTAATATATAAAAAAGATTCTCGTAACAGGTGCAGGAGGCTTCATAGGGAGTCATCTCACTGAAAAACTAGTAGAGCTTGGGTTTGATGTAAGAGCTTTTGTTCGTTACAACTCTAGAGGTTTTCTAGGTTGGCTAGATAATTCTCGTTTTAAAAATAAAATAGATTTTTTTTCAGGAGACATAAGAGATCAAAATATGGTTCTAGACGCTGCCAACGGCATGGATTGGGTATTTCATTTAGCAGCTCTAATAGCTATTCCTTACAGCTATAAATCTCAAGACTCGTATGTTGACACAAATGTAAAAGGAACTTTAAATATTTTGCAAGCAACAAAAAGACTTAACACTAAACGCGTTTTTATAACTTCTACGTCAGAAGTATATGGTACGGCAGCTTATGTTCCTATAGACGAACTTCATCCTAAAATAGGACAGTCCGTTTACTCAGCCACAAAAATCGGGGCTGATAAGCTTGCTGAAAGCTTTTATAAGAGCTTTTCTTTACCAATAACTATAGTGAGACCTTTTAATACTTACGGGCCTCGTCAATCTGCTAGAGCTGTTATACCAACTATCATAACGCAATTACTTTCAAAAAAAGAAGAAATAAAGCTGGGAAACTTGTCACCAACTCGTGATCTAAATTTTATTGAAGACACAGTAAATGGCTTTATAGAAATTGCAAAAAATGAAAAAACTATAGGTGAGGAAATTAATATAGCATCAAATAAAGAAATCTCTATGGAAGATCTTGCAAACGAAATAATAAATCAAATAAATCCCAAAGCGAGAATTGTTTGTGATAAAAAAAGATTTCGTCCAAAAAAAAGCGAAGTAAACAGGCTTGTTGGTTCAAATGCTAAAATAAAAAGTCTTACTGCGTGGTATGAACGGACTTCTCTTAAAGAAGGAATTAAAAAAACTATAGATTGGCTTAGAATGAATCTTAAATATTACAAAATTAATGAATATAACGTGTGAGGTTATACTAATTTGGCAAAAAAAACTGATCTTATACCCTTAAGTGTACCTAATTTAATAGGACATGAAATTAAATATGTAGTAGATGCCATGAAATCCGGTTGGATTTCAGCTGGAGAGTGTATTAGAAAATTTGAAAAAACAATTGCGACTTATATAAAAATAGAAAATGCCGTTGCATGTCAGAGTGGCACAGCGGCCTTACATTTAGCTCTCTTAGCGCTTGGAGTTCAAAATAATGATGAAGTCGTAATTTCTACCATCAGTTTCATAGCAAGTGTGAATCCAATAAAATATGTCGGTGCACATCCTGTTTTTATAGATTGTGACGATTCGCTATGTATGGATGCCGAAAAACTTGAAGATTTTATAAAAGAAAAGTGCTTTTTTGACGGCAAAATATTGATAAACAAGCTTACTTCACGCCGAATAAAAGCAGTATTAGTAGTATACATTTTTGGTAATGTTCCAAATCTAGAAAAAATTTTAGATCTTTCAAAAAAATATAACTTTAAAATTATCGAAGACGCCGCAGAAGCCTTGGGGACATATTATAAAGAAGGATCTTTAAAAGGCATGTTTATTGGTGCCATAGGAGACGTTGGTATTTTCTCCTTTAATGCAAATAAAATAATAACTACAAGCAGTGGTGGCATAGTTGTTTCAAAAGATGAAAAAATTATGAGTAAAGCAAAGTTACTTTCCATGCAAAGTAAAGACAGCAGTATATATTTCATTCACAACAACATAGGATACAATTACCAGATGACGAACCTACAAGCCGCAATAGGTCTTGCACAGTTTGAAAATCTCGAAAAATTTATAAAAATCAAAAATGATAACTACAAACTTTATGAAGAACAGGGTGTAAAACTTTTAAGCTTTAATCCTAATATAAGATCAAATAAATGGATGTATTCATTTTTGACTTCAAAAAGAGATGAAATTATTCAACATCTTAAAGAACATTCTATTGAATCACGCCCTATTTGGAAACCGATGCATTTACAAAAAAGTTATCAAGAATCATTTTGCTACAAAATAGAAAAAGCATTGTTTTATTGGAAACAAATAGTAAATTTACCTTGCAGTACAAATTTGACATCTGAAAATGTAAAGAAAACCTCAAAGCTCGTCACAGCTTTCTAACATGTTTCAAAACAATATATTTATTCGAGATATTTGAAATTTAACAAATAAAAAGTTAATTTATTTTTTTTATTTCTTTCTTCTTTTTGCTCCGAAAAAACATCCTAAGCCAATAGAAGTAAAAATTCTAGCCATCAATAATTTAATATCAATAGATCCAGTTTTCGGATTGTAATATGGTTTAAAAAAATCTTTGAGTGATAACGAATTTCTCCCAGAATGTTCTCCAGAACTTGGCGATGCTGGAGAAAATACTGCATTTGAGCATGAATCTAAAGCCGGATCTGAAGGATTCATTCTATTTGGAGAAACTCTCGGCCCTCCTCCAGGAAAATTATTACTATCATCTGTCACAAAAGACGTAGTATCTCGCGAAAAAACAGGTCGGACAGCACCATCATCGGTACTCTGTTGATCAGTTGCAGATGTTGCACTTTCTGGTGGAAATTCAAAATCTGATGAACCTTCTCCCGATAGCGGCGGATTTCCTGACCCTCCTCCAGACCTTGGAAACGGTAGAAAACTTCTTCCTAGCGGCGGCGGCGGAACTCCAGCTCCTGCTCCAAAGCCTGACGGTGGTAAAAAAGCTTCTCT
>JAIRLJ010000003.1 GCA_031259495.1 Oscillospiraceae bacterium
TAGAGCTATTGGAATTACAACAAGCATTTATACATGCAAAATAAATTCCAGAAAGTATTTATAATTCTATAACAGCATTTATAAATACAAAAAATTTCTAAGAATCTTATTCCAAAAAAAAATCGTGAATTATGAATTAATCCACAGTTTACACAAAAATTTAAAAAATTCCGAGTTTACAGCAGTTTAGCAATTTTTATCAAATTTTATAATTCAACTTTTGTAGGTTAGTCAAACGAAAGGAGTGGCAAATAATGTTTAAAATGACAAAAAACCAATAAAAACGAAAAACAAACTAAGAAAAACAGGTTTAAGTTTGAAAAAAAGCAAATAAAACCTGGGGAAAGAGCAACAATTTAAAAAATACAGCCTAATTATCCCGAAAATCTGAAATTTGTCGAATTAGATTTTTGTTTTCGGTTGTGCCCTATTTTCATTTTTTCATAAAAACCGAGTAAAACTATTGACAGAAAGTAAAAAACAATCTATAATATTTAAAAATGTGGAAAATTTATCTAGTTTGTATTTTTTATTTTTAATACTGGTTAAAGCAATTAATAACGTGTAATTTTCATAAAAAATGTGACCACTAAAATACAAGATGTTTTTGGTTATAAATATTTTAAATAAACCTAAAACATTGTTTATTTGTGATTTTTTTTGTGAATTTTCTTAAATGCGGATAAATAAATATAGCGAGGAAATATATATGTTAAAGCGCAAAATTACAGATGAACTCATAAAATGGAAAAAAAATAGTAATAAACTAGCCCTTTTGATTAAAGGAGCGAACCAGGTCGGCAAGTCGACCTCTATAAAAGAGTTTGCAAAAAAGTATTACAATAATGTTGTAGTTGTTGATTTTATTGAGCAACCAGAAGCCACCATCGCATTTGAGGGCAAGTTAGATGCAGACACAATTATTCGAACCTTATCGGTTATAGGATATGGTCCTTTTGTAGAGGGAGAGACACTCGTCTTTTTTGATGAAATTCAGATGTGCCCAAATGCGCGCACCGCTATAAAATATCTTGTTCTGGATAGAAGATATGATTACATCGAAGCGGGGTCGTTACTTGAGGCCAATGACAAGGAAAAAAGGTCGCTCCCAATCGGTTTTGAGCAAACGATTGAAATGTTCCCGCTCGACTTTGAAGAATATCTTTGGGCCAAAATCGCCGGAGAAGGCATTCCACAGTATATTAAAAGTTGTTACAAGAATTTGATTCCTGTAGATGAATTTGAACACAATCGGATAATGAAGTATTTTCGTGAATATATGTATACAGGCGGAATGCCAAGAATTGTCGATGCTTCTCTTGTAAACAACGATTTTGCCGCTGTTATTAAGGAGCAGCGCATATTAATTGAAAACTACCGCGTGGATATTTCAAACCATGCAGGAAGAGAAAAAACTCTCGCAATGAGTATGTTTGACGCACTTCCATTACAACTTGCAAAAATTTTAAAAATTTCAAATAGCACTTCTTCTAATAAATACAGAGCCGCCGCGCAATGTCTTGTTGATGCAGGTGTTGCCTATCAATGTTTTCAGCTAGCTGCACCAGATTTCCCTCTCCCTGCTCAAGAAAAGAGCAATCTTTACAAACTTTATCTTTTCGACACAGGGCTTTTAGTCTCAAGAATGACAGACGACATTTCGCGTGCGATTTTTTTTGATGATCTCGGAACTGTCGAAAAAAGAATCACGGAAAATGCCGTCGCAGTCGCATTAAGGCAAAGCGGTAAATTTTTATATTATTATGACAAAAACAGCCTTGAAATCGACTTTTGTTTTATTAAAAACAATAAAATTACTATTATTGTAGTAAAATCAGACAAGGAACATAAAAATCACACCGCATTAGATAAAGCAGCAGCGGAGTTTGGAGACAAACTAGACCGACGCATTGTGCTATCTAAAAACAATGTCGAAGTATCTAGCAATGGTGTTATTTATCTTCCACTGTATATGACGATGTTTTTATAATATACATTCTTAGTAGTGCTTCATAAGACAGACAATTATTACAGAATATTTGGGAACTAGTTTGCCAAAAGAAGTGGCAAACTTGAGTGGAAATTTAGAAAACCTAATATCACTCCTAATAATATTCCCAACATTTTTTTAAAAAAAGTTGATGTTTAATTTTTGACAACAAAAAAAATTAAAAAATTTCAGGCCGCAAAAATTCTGGAGTTGAGTTACACTTAAACATAGCGAGGATATATACATGCTAAAGCGCAAAATTACAGAAAAATTAATAAAATGGAAAAAAAACAACAACAAAAAAGCTCTTCTGGTTAAAGGAGCGCGGCAGGTCGGCAAGTCCACATCAATAAAAGAGTTTGCAAAAAATCATTACAAAAATGTCGTAGTTGTTGATTTTGTTGAGCAACCAGAAGCCACCATCGCATTTAAAGGAAAGCTTGATGCAGACACGGTTATTCGAACCTTATCGGTTATTGGATATGGTCCTTTTGTAGAGGGAGAAACCCTCGTCTTTTTTGATGAAATTCAAATGTGTCCAAACGCTCGCACCGCTATAAAATATCTTGTTCAGGATGGAAGGTACGATTACATCGAATCGGGGTCGTTGCTCGGCATTAATTATAAGGAAATCAGGTCGTTTCCAGTCGGTTTTGAGCGCACGATTGAAATGTTCCCACTTGACTTTGAAGAATTTCTTTGGGCCAGAAACATCGGAGAGAATATCTTAGAGGATATTAGAAGGTGTTACGATAACTTAATTCCTGTAGACAAATTTGAGCATAATCAAATGATGAAGTATTTTCGTGAATATATGTATATGGGCGGAATGCCGAGCGTGGTCAATGTTTCTCTTGAAAAGCCAGATTTTGCCGCAGTTATTGGTGAGCAACACGCATTAATGGAGAACTACCGCAACGATATTTCATTATATGCGGGGGGAGAAAAAACTCTCGCAATGAATATGTTTGATAAAATTCCATCACAACTCGCAAAGATTTCAAAACGGTTTATTTTAGATGATACCGAAGAGGGCACTACATTTGATAAATATAAGGACGCCGCGCAGTGGATTGTTGATGCGGGCGTTACCTATCAATGTTTTCAGCTCACTGGACTAGATCTCCCTCTCCCTGTTCATGAGAAGCGCGATTTCTACAAACTTTATCTTCTTGACACCGGGCTTTTATGCTCGGAGATTACAGAAGGCATTCAACGAGCGATTCTTTTTGATAATCTCGCCGTCAACGAAGGTTGTATTGTGGAAAATGCCGTCGCAGCCGCCTTAAGACAGAGCGGCAAACCTCTATATTACTATGACAAAAAAAGCCGAGTTGAATTTGATTTTTGTTTTATGGATAATAATAAAGTTTCAATTATTGAAGTAAAGTCTGGCAAAGAGTATAACACACATGCATCATTAGATAAAGCAGTGGAAATGTTTGGAGACAAACTAAACCGACGCATTGTTCTATCTAAGAATAATGTTGAAGTAGGTAGCAATGGTGTTATTTATCTCCCACTGTATATGACGATGTTTTTATGATTAGCTCTTCCCATTAAGCTTTGAAAACCGACAACAATTCTAGAGTTTTTAGTTTTATTAAATCTAAGCGTCATGCCAGTTTTTTAGATTCTAACATGAAGTGCAAGGGTTAAATGAGGAAAGTACCATCGCAGCAACCTTAAAACATAGAGGTAAACCTCTATATTACTATGACAAAAAAAGCCGAGTTGAACTTGATTTTTGTTTTATGGATAATAATAAAATTTCTATGATATGTCCACCAAAAGACACATAAAAATTTATCGTTAAACTGGTTATAAGCCCAATTTTTTAGGTCTATCAAAAATTTTAAAAATTCCAAAAAAACTCAGGGGGGGATTTTAATCAAGACAAAGTGGCAAACTAAGGACTCATTGTTATTGAACTTGGTTTAACAGCAAATCAGAACATAACCAAAAATAAACATTTTGGTTATATGTTTAATATTTACAAATTTTTAAAATATTAAGGGGACAACCAGAAACCTAAATTTACATCCCAGAAAAAATTAATCAATAGAGATTAATTTTTTTTTAGCATTTTAAAATTTAAATCATATTTAATATTAGTTATTTTGCCAGT
>JAIRLJ010000017.1 GCA_031259495.1 Oscillospiraceae bacterium
TTACGTTAATACCAATCATATCAGCCCTTGCTTCAATTTTTTGGTTAAACCCTAAAAATAAAACTACCCCACTTAATAAAAAAGAAAAAATTTTTCTTGTTTTCATAAACAATTACCTCGTTTTTTATATGTTTTCTTGTTAAAGAACAAAATTCAATTTTTGCAAACCTCAAAGCTTTACAAAGACTAAAAATAGTTTGAACTTAAAAGATAAATTTTGTCAAAAATTTTGTGTTGATTACAGCGTTTTATACCGAAACTTTTAAACCCAAACAGTAAAAACCCCAATTCCCATAAAAAAAAGGGGGGTTGGGGCATTTTTAGTTTTCATACTCTTATCTACTAATTTTTAACCAAACAAATTATCTCGTTTTGCTCTTCATTAGGTTTACTAACAATATAAGTTTCGATTCCGTTAATTTAACTTTGGATTTTTGTCTATTTTTCATAACTTCAAGCAACCCCCGAGTTTTACAGGTAATTGTCCAAAAAACCTATCTTAATCCCCTGTTATAGATTTGAAAGTACTGTTTACTGCTAAATTTTGATTTAAACGATCAAAATGAAATTTTTTCTAATCCTAAAAATATAGATTATTTTTTACTCGAAGGAATCTACAAATTTTTGGATATATCTCGTGTTATATATCTAGAAAAATCAAGATCAAAAATTAATTATGATTTGAATAGTTTGGTAAAACTTTTAGTTTTCGGCTGAGCTCTTTCTCCTGATTCAAAGTTTTATACTTTTAAAAATAAAGATTCATATTTTTCAAAAACTAGTTTTTCTGAAAAATTAGCAGAAATATATCGAACGCTTGGTATTCTAAACAAAAATCCGACGCTATACAAAAAAAAGAACGCGCCTCAAAACATCAGATAAAATAGGTAAAAATACTGATATCTGTTTTTATGATGTCACCAATTATTGGTTTGAAATTGACCGTCTGATCAAGATGTTTTTGATAAAGAAAGTAATTAAAAAAGAAAGCTTTCGCAAACCAGGGCTATCTAACGCAAAAAAATAAAAAACCGATAGCACAAATGGGTTTGTTTGTTGATGACAACGGCATCTTAAAGGAATATATCAAAGCACATTTCCTTACATGTTTTATAGCCTTAACGATGATTAGGATTATTGAATATAAGATTTAAAAAGTCTAATAAAAAACATTTAAAACAAAGAATTGAGAGCTGACGTTGTCAATAAACAGAATAAAATCTGCGCTTTTGAATTTTACAGCAAAACTCCTATCACAAGATCATCATAGAATCAGCAAAACAAACAAGTCTCTGCTAAAAATTTTTACAGCTCTTAATATTGATATTGACAAAAATAATTTAAGATTGCCAAAATTTCAAGATTTAAAAAGTTTTATAAAAAAATAAAGCAGTTTATGTAATCTGGTTTTTTTATCAAAAAAACGGCCATAAAATTAACTGGAGCAAGAGATTACGGGATTTTGTGTAAAAATGAGGATAACTCGGTAGGAAATCTGTTTGAGTTATTTGTTACTACTTTATCTGTTGCTAATTTAAAAATAATTTTTGCTATATCTTTTGGTTTTAAAATTTTTGAAATTTTATGTAGTTCATTAATAGAAAATTTTTTATTCATATCAGTTATAACCACACCAGGAGTGATACATTCGACTCTAATAAAAGATGGAGCTAATTCTTTTCTTAAAGCTTTTGAAAATCCGATTATTCCAGCTTTTGAAGCAGAATAAATTACCTCACATGATGCGCCAACTTTACCCCAAAGTGAACTTACATTAATGATAACACCTGACTTTTTTCGAATCATATTAGAAACAACAGCCTTTGTACAATTGAAAACACCCTTTAAATTTGTGTTTAATACATAATCAAAATCTTTTTCAGTGGTATCTTGAATTTGTTTATAAAGAGCGACACCTGCGTTATTTACAAGTATATCTATGCTACCAAAAAATTTATTTATTTTTTTGACCATATGTTCTACTTCATAAGATTTGCTTACATCCGCTTTTAAACACAGGATACTAGCTTTTGTTTTTGCTTTCAAATCTGATAATAGTTTTGTAACTTCTATTTCAGATTTGTTATAGTTTATAATCGTGTTGTAACCCTTACTTGCAAAAAGTCTTGCAGTATCAGCGCCTATACCACGCGAAGAGCCAGTTACTAAAACAGTTTTTTTCATAACATGCCAGATAGGTACAAATAAATTCATACGTTTTGTAAATTAAAACCAGCGGAGATCCTAGATGCAAAAAAATAAAACAACTGCAGAGTTTATCACTGGGAAAAATGCAATACTAGAATGCCTGAAAGCCGGTAGATCTATTAACTACATTATGATAGTAAAGACACAAAAAAACAAAAAAATATTAGAATTAATTTCGCAAAAAAGTAAAGAAAAAATACCTATAAGAGTAACAAACACGAGAAAGTTTTATAATTTATTTGGCGCAAAACACCAAAATATAGCAGCGAACGTTTCTGTTAAAAAATATGTTCTTGTTGAAGATATACTAGCTAAAGCAAAATTAAAAAATGAACCTGAGTTTATAGTTATATGCGACTGTATAGAAGATCCATATAATTTGGGTTCCATAATAAGAAGTGCTGAATGTGCGGGTGTTCACGGCATCATTATCCCATCTAGACATTCAGCGAGCCTTAACTTTACAGTAGAAAAGGCTTCTGCTGGGGCACTCGAACATATTTTAGTAGCTCGTGTAACTAATTTGGTAAGTACAGTTAAATTTTTAAAAAAGCAAGGAATTTTTGTTTACGGAACAGATGTTTGTGGAGAAAATTTTTATAATAAAAAAACGTGTCTTACTAACTCAACGGCATTAGTAGTTGGAAATGAAGGTAAAGGAATAAGTCAGCTTTTAAAAAAAAATTGTGATGAAATCTTCTGTATACCTATGTATGGAAAAATTCAGTCGTTAAATGTTTCTGTCGCAACTGGAATTTTGCTGTATGAATTTAAAAGAGCTAGAGTAAAATCTGAAATTATAAATTAAAAATTTAATATCAGAAGGAGAAAATTATAAAAATCTTTTTTTTAAAACATTGGTTGTGGGTTGCTGTTACAATTTTTATTACTGTTATTCTTTTAGCGATAATAATTTTCTGGAACTGGTTTTTTCCAAATATCTCAGATAACGATTTTAGTAATCAAAAATTCTACGAGCCTAATCTTCCGTTGAGAGCAAAAAATGTTTGGAACTTTGAAATACCAGTTTACAATGACTGGCAAGACGAGGTTTATGATTATGGAATAGAAACTGGGCGTATTTTTGATATATATGAGATAAAAAATGAAAAAAGTTATATTTCTAAGGATTATAAGAATTTTATTCCATTAAAATTTACGGCTTTATTGCAAAATCAAGACAAGCTCTATGAGTTTAAGTTTAATAATTTCAGAAAAATAGTATTTTATAAAGCTAAGGATAATTCTAAAAATTTTTATCTGAAAGACGAAGATTTTGCAGCTATTTGGGAAAGTGAAGTTAAATTTGTAAAAGCCGCAGGAGCTTCTGGGGATTTCGTTACAGTTTTTTCTGATACAAATAAAAATGAACCTTACTTTGTTCGAAAAGATTCTCTGCAAGATAATGACAATTTTCCAAACGAAATAGGTTATAAAACTTCTGAAGAAACTGATGTAGGCCCCATACTTTGTGCTTGGAATTGGTCTTATAACAACATAAAAAACAAAATAAAAGAAATAAAAGATGCAGGTTTTGGAGGTGTGCAAGTTTCCCCTGTACAAGCTTGTGAGTTATTCGACAAAAATCCAACTATGCTAGAAAATTGGTGGAAACTTTATCAGCCTTTAAATTTCAGCTTAGATAATCACGTTGCAGGGCAAGAACATATTCTGGGAACTAAAAACGAGTTCAAAGAAATGTGTGAAATAGCTAAAAAAAACGACGTAAAAGTCGTAGTAGATGTTGTTTTAAATCACATGGCTAATAATTCAGATTATTTTAATTCAGATAAATACACGCGTGTAGAAAAAATTTACTCTCGCTCTCCAAAAATAGATCCATTACTCTTAAATAATGAAAACTTTTGGAAACCGAGTTTAGGTGAGATAGACAATTACGAAAATATATCTCGGTATAATTTTGTTAATTTTTCTATGGGTATGCCTAAACTTAATATTTCAAACAAAACTTTACAAAAATATATAATTTTATTTTTAAAGGACCTAATGGATTGTGGGGCTAATGGGTTTAGGTTCGATGCCGCAGGGCATATAGAACTTCCGCAGGACACAGGTTTTGAAAGTGATTTTTGGCCTAATGTTTTAGGTGAATTAATTAAAAAAAATCCAAATGTTTTTTTATATGGAGAAGTATTTTGCAATGTTAAAGATTACAAAAGATATATGAATACTACCATGAGTGGTTCATGTCAAAGCATAAAAAAAGCTGTAGAACAAAAAGATATAAGCTTAATTTTTGAAGAAGAGAATGTTGCTACTAACATCTATGGAGAAAAAATTTACGATCCTAAAAAAACTGTTACCTGGGTGGAAAGTCATGATATGTTCAAAGAGGAGAAAACTAATAACAATTTTGAGGTTAACTTTTCAGAAAAAGAAGATATAAATTTGGGTTGGGGCCTTATAACTTGTAGAAAGGGTACAGTACCGCTCTTTTTTGCAAGACCTGACAAATTTACTGCAGATAAGTCTGAAAAACATGTTCTTAGTTTAATGGGCGATGCTACAAACAAAAAGTCTTCTCTTTGGCAAAACTCAATCGTAAAAGCATTAAATCAATTTCATAAATTTTTTAAAAAAGAAAATGAATATATACATGTTTATGATTCAATTTTTGTCGTAGAAAGAGGAGATTGGGAAAATAACATGTGTAAGGGAGTTTGTATTACAAATTTAAAAAACAACAAAGAACGCTTAGAAATTAATAATTTACATTTAAAGATTGGCGATTACAAAAATTTAGTAACGGGTGAAAAAGTAAAAATTAATAAAAGTTTTTCCATAGAAATTCCGGCGAAAAGTGTAGTTGTTTTAATTTGTTAAATTGCGTTTTAAATACAAAAAATTATAAATTAATGGGGGAGTGGAAACAAATTGCCTTTCGTGATAGCGGAAGCAGGAGATAATCACAACGGTGATTTTTTACTTGCAAAAAAACTTGCAATGGTAGCAAAAAAATCTGGAGCTGACGCTGTAAAATTTCAAACTTTCAAAACAGAAAACTTAGTTACTAAAAATGCTCAGCAGGCTGAATATCAGAAAAAAAATATCGGAAAAAATGAAGGACAATTTCAAATGCTCAAAAAACTTGAACTTTCTTTTTCTGAGTTTAGAAGGCTTAGTGATTATTGCAAGAATATAGGAATACTTTTTCTTTCTACTGCGTTTGATCTTGAAAGTATTGAATTTTTAGCAAGTCTTGACTTACCTGTTTGGAAGATTCCTTCTGGAGAAATTACTAATTATCCTTATATTGTTGAGATTGCCAAGAAAAATCGTCCGATAATAATGTCAACAGGTATGTGTGAAATTTTCGAGGTAAAAGCAGCTGTAGATATAATAAAAGAAAATACTAATGGTGAAATAACTTTACTTCATTGCAATACTGAATATCCTACACGCTTTGAAGATGTAAATTTAAATGTAATGAAAACACTTGGAAGGAAATTTTCGTGTAAATATGGTTATTCCGATCATACTCAGGGCATAAGCGTACCAATTGCCGCTACAGCTCTTGGGGCAAGTGTAATAGAAAAACATTTTACTTTAAACAGAAATATGATAGGGCCAGATCATAAAGCAAGCTTAGAACCAGACGAATTGAACACAATGGTAAAAAGTATTCGCGAAATTGAAATAGCTTTAGGATCTAGCCAAAAGTTTGTGAGTAAATCTGAGATGAAAAATATTTCTATAGCAAGAAAAAGTATAGTTGCTAAAAAAAGCATAAAAAAAGGAGAAATTCTTTCACCCGATAACATCACCACAAAACGACCAGGTACCGGAATTACGCCAATGGAGTGGCCCAAAATTATTGGTACAATTGCCAACAAAAACTACAAACCAGACGATATGATTCAATAGATTCTTTTTTTTAATTTATATGATCATGCGTTGCAAATATTTTGTTTGTGGTAGTTAAATTTCAAGACATAAACAAAAACAGGTTCAAAGCCGTCCAGACCAGAATATCTACAAAACATCAACCGTCATAGTCCCGAATTGTTTTCAACCAGACCAAAATTCAAGCAACTTTGCAGTTATTTAAAATATTAGGGTCCATTTTACTTACACCTCTAACATAAAATTTTTGTGCATCACTACCGTTCCATTCCCACTGTTGCAATTCTGCGCCGATGCTAAAATACCCATCCATGACGTCGATCCACCTTCTTGTATGCACATTTATAAAAGAATACGTATCATCATCATCTTTTTGTATTTTCCAATGCTGATTTGTTCCTCCATGGCAATTATATTTACAATTTTTTTCCAACCCAATTTTCAGCATCCATACAAAAATTAGTTAGGACAGGTTTAGCATGAACACTCCCCACTTCAGAACGATCCAATCCCCATTCTTTTATAAAATAAGAATCATCTTGAAGTTCGGAACCTAAAAACCACTTCTCTATTGTTTAAAAACGAATCAAGCCTATATCTTCCATGCCAGTACCCGACAACTAATTAATTTTTTACGGCTTGTATCGCACCATCTCCAAACTCATTACTAACAACTCAATATTTGGCACTAGCTGTTTTTACAATATTTCCATCAAAATTGTAACTAAATATAAACAATAAAAAATCAAAAAATTTAATTTTTTTAAAAACAAATAACAAACTGTTAAACATTAATCTTTACTCCATACACTTAATTATTTTATTAGCTAATTTAAAATCACTGCACCTTACACAAATATGAGCGGGTTTCGTTAATACTCCCGTATTTATTTTAATAAATGAACCAGCACGCCTATGATTGACAAAATATTGAACCTTATTGTCTTTTAACAAAGATTCGATTTTATTCAACTCAATTTCATTAAAAACTGTCTTTAACAAAACGAAACTATCTTTTTTATTTTTATTACCGTTTGAGTTATTCTTAATATCTCTTTTCCTAGCAAAAAAACAAAAATTATTTCTCCTGTCTTCAAATTAGCAAAAATCTCCTCGTTTTCCCTGTCTTATGGAATATCATGAATCTTTCCAATTTACCCCGGAGTGTAAAACAAGAAAACGCATTGAGTCAACACTTTTTATTTTAAATTTATTTCGTTTTGTTTTTTCAAAGATAAAGTCTTTAAATAATTAAAAATATAAAAGATTTCCGTAATTTCTGCTGTAACTGATCTTATTGTGTCAAATAAAAATGTAACCAGGATTTAAATAAATACTCGGAGTTGCTCAAGATTACTGATGTCCTACTTGTTTATGTAAAACAGAAGATTATTAGATTTGTCATCAAAAAACTCATATCACAACAAGCAAAACTTGAATTAATAAAAATTAATATAAAGTAGTCTTACAAAAGACACGGTATACCAGATGATGTCTGAAAAAATTTTAGAATAATTTACTCACAAGAAGAAAAAACCTTCACAGTCGTGTAGTTAAAGATAACAGAAAATTTATAATGCAGAATTCTGGATATTGAGAGCAGAAGCTTTTCGGCGTAGTTTATCTTAAAACCATATGGTGAATAGAAAAATACCCACAGACGTTTTGCAAATGTAAAAACAAAAACGTATAGGGGAAAATATTAAATACTCTAACTTATTGACTTGATTTTGAATGTTTAACGATAAACTCTTCTTGAATATTAAAGTTCATCAACATGTTTTAAGAACAAAGGATAGAAATAAGACATGAAACGCGCAAAAGAAAACTCAAATCAGAAGATAAATCTAGCGTGGATGCTTATAGGTATGCCAGTTATAGTCTTTACCATAGCAGGTACTATTTAGGATTTTAAGTTTAGCGAAAAATTAATAGAAAATATTGATGCTGATCGGATATTATGACGAATATTTATATAAACTTTGGCATTTAGTAAAAATGTATTCTTTGTATTTTAAAGCGTTGATATAGAATTGTTACACGTTATACAAAAAAACACAGCTTATTTTTTATTAGCAATATATAGATAAGATGTATTACCCTTTAGGTTGATGTTTTAGATAGAATTTTGGCGATACTATCCAAAGGATTTTAAAAAAATTATTAAACAATGTCTTAAACAATAAAATAATAATAACATTTGCCCCCAATAATTGAGACTTATTAATGACACTTTTTAAACTCTTTTGATGGATATAATTCCCTTAATTTTTTCCAATGCAGCTATAATTTTTTTTAAATGTTTTAAATTTTCGACCATAATTACACAGTTTGTAAATCTTGTATCATCTAATAGTGCTCTTGTATTAAGAGAGCGTATTGGCACGTTCATTAGCGAAAGTCTTAGTGTTAAATCAGCTAGTATACCTTCTTTATCTGTTGAATGTATTTCTAATATTAATCGAAAATTACTTTTAATATTTTTTTTCCAACAAGCTTTAATCCACCTATGGCTTTCTTCTAACCCGAAATTATTTTTTGGTACGTTTACACAACACACTTTATGAATCGATGAGCTGGAACTTCCCAACATAAAAGCGCAAATATTGTCACCTGGTAGAGGATTACAACATCTAGCAAAAGTTGTTTCGCAGCTTTTTAAATTATCTATCTTTACTAAATTCCTATTTTTCAATTTGTCTTGTTTGGAAAAAGTACTACTTGTATAAAATGTGGATAATTCGTTTCCCGTTCGCAAGTTTGGGCCATATTTTTTTTTAAATTTATAATATTCTTCTTTAATACGCGGAAGTATATTTTTTACTGATATTCCGCCATAACCAACCAACTCATAGAACTTTTCAATTGACTCACATTTTTGTTTTTTAGATAATGAGCTCAAAAATGGATTAATTTCTTCAGAATTTAGACGAATTTTTGATAAAATTTCTTTTTCTATTTCTCTCTTGCCTTCAAAAATATTTTCTTCTTTAACTTCGTGCTTGAACCAAGATCTTATTTTATTTCGTGCTTCACCTGTTTTTACTAGCTTAAGCCAATTCCTTTTAGGCCCTTTTTTCGCATCGTTTGAACATATTATTTCTACGATTTGTCCGCTTTTCATTTTGGTTGAAATAGGTACAATTCTTTTGTCTATTTTTACACCTATCATCCTGTGTCCAACTTCACTGTGAATAGCATAGGCAAAATCAATTGCTATTGAGCCAGCGGGTAAACTTATCACATCACCTTTTGGAGTGAACACATAAACTTCATCTGGAGATAGATCGGTTTTTATATCACTGATTAAATCTCTAACATTATGATTGTCTATTTGATTTTCAATTATCTTTCTCACCCAAGCAATACGCTTTTCGAACGAATTTTTAGTTTTAGAAAGTTTTGTTTTATATTTCCAATGAGCTGCTATTCCATATTCAGAAGTATAATGCATATTCCATGTTCTTATTTGCACTTCGAAAGGTAGCATATCTGTGCCAATTAAAGTCGTGTGTAAAGATTGATAAAGATTTTGTTTTGGAGTAGAAATATAATCTTTAAAACGCTTATCGAGAGGCGTATACATTTCGTGAATTAACCCTAAAGCTTTGTAACATTCACTAACTGTAGAAACTATTATTCTAATAGCAAACATATCATAGACTTCATCTATTTGACGGTTTTCTATAAAAACTTTTCTATATATTCCCCATGTACTTTTTACCCTGCCTTCTAAAAATACATCCTTCATCTCTGTCTTTAAACGTTTACTTATATCAGATCTTATATTTTTTATTAGACTATTTTTTGAAATTTTATTATTCCGAATTCTTTCTTCTATTTCTTTGCAACCTTCTGGATCTAGAATTTTTATAGAAATATCTTCAAGTTCTTCTTTTATAGTCTTTATACCTAAACGATGTGCAATCGGAGCATAAATTTCCATAGTTTCGAGCGATTTGTCTCTTCTATGTTGCGCTGGCATACAATCTATTGTTCTCATATTGTGTAGTCTATCTGAAAGTTTTATTATCACAACACGTATATCTTCAGCTATAGCTATGAGCATTTTTCTTAAATTTTCAGCTTGTCTTTCTTCTTTTGTAGCTAAAGGAATTTTGCCAAGTTTAGTAACACCAGAAACCAAATTTGCCACTACATCTCCAAAATTTTCAGAAATCTGAGAAGTTTGTATATCAGCATCTTCTACAACATCATGTAAAATTGCTGCAATTATGCATTCTATGTCCATACCGAGTTTTGCCAATATATAAGCAACAGAGATAGAATGATATATATATGGGATACCCGAATATCTTTTTTGATTCTTGTGGGCTTCAAAAGCAAATTCATATGCTTTATCAAGTACGTCGAATTTAAAATTTTTTCTATTGTTACTAATAATAAGTTTCAAACTTTCGTAAGTGTTATATGAATCGTATATTGTTGCGTTCATTAAATCTCCAACAAAAGTTTTTAATAAAATTAAAGCAGTGATACAATAATCCTATCAAAAAAATACGAAAAACACATCTAAAGCATATTCAAAATAAGTAGAAAGAAAAAAATGCACAGAAAGAATAAACGTTTTTTAATATTTTCTGTCTTAGGAGTGGTTATAACACCTACTTTGGCGTATTTTGTCGGTAACAAATTTTATAAACTTGCTATGGATCCCAATACCGATAAAACGCTTATTTTAAATGCTCCTCATAATCGTATAAAGAAAAAAAAAGCTCTTAATGATATCGAGGATAAATATGACGCACTTTTGAAAAAAAATGCCTTCATAATTTCTTTTGATAAATTAAATCTTCAAGCAAAAAAAATTTACAATACCAATAAAACTAACAATTGGGTTATTTTATGTCACGGTTTTGGTGGGATAAATATAGCTGCAAAAAAGGCTGCTCTAAAATTTTTTGGGTTTGGTTTTAATTTGTTAATTCCAGATTTGAGAGGTTTTGGAAAGACACTTGGAAATTACATAGGTTGGGGTTGGCACGATAGATTAGATATAGCTGATTGGTGCAAAAGCATTTGTAAAGAAAATAAAGAAGCTAAAATAGTGCTATGGGGTATGTCGATGGGCGCGTCAACTATTATGGCTACGTGTGGTGAAAATCTTCCGGCCAATGTTAAAGCTGCCATAGAAGATAGTGGGTATTCTTCGCTCTGGGATCAGTTTTTTTATCAATATAAATTGGTATATAAAACTCCAGCTTTTCCTGTTTTAGCTTTAGCTTCTAGTTTTACAAAAGCAAAGTTAGGTTTTTCATTTAGAGATGTAAATTTGATTAATCAAGTGAAAAAAACTAAAATTCCTATGCTATTTATTCATGGTGATAAAGATACGTTTGTTCCAACACAAATGGTAAATAGGTTATATAGCTCTTGTGTCGCAAAAAAACAAAAATTAATAATAAAAAATTCTGGACATGTAGAAGGAATGTTTAAAAATAAGAAACTTTACTGGCTGAGTGTAAGAAAATTTTTAAAAGAGTTTTTATAAACAAATCTTAAAAAACAACAAATCTTTAAGTTCGTACAGTTTAATTTATTTTAATTTGAATTTTTGTAACTTTTTTTAATTATTTTAGTAGAAACAAAAAATTTTGCTAAAGGAGGGTCTGTTGAGTCACTTTCTCTACGATGCTTTGAAGAAATATAAAAATAAGGATATGAGCTCATTTCATACTCCTGGGCACAAAAATAATTTTTCAATAAAATATAAAAATTTACTAAATTTCGACTTTACAGAATTAGATGATACCGATAATCTTTACGATCCCAGAAACTCTATAGACAAAGCTCAAAATTCAGCTGCTAAATTCTTTCATACGGAAAAAACACTTTTTTCTGCAAACGGAAACACATTGGCCGTAAAAGCTATGATAGCAGCAGTAACGAACCCTGGTGACGAAATAATCATCACAAGGAATATACATAAAAGCGTAATGATTGCCGTAATACTTTTAGATCTAAAGCCTATTTGGGTTTATCCAGAAAAAAACTCTTTTAATAAAATAAGTAAAAAAAAAATAGAAATTTTGTTTAAAAAAAAACCTAATGTTAAAGCTTTGTTAGTAACCAGCCCAGATTACTATGGAGTAATGTGTGATATTAAAGAACTTTCATCTGTTTGTAAAAAAAATAAAATTTCTTTGCTTGTTGATAATGCACACGGTACACATTTGGCGTGTTTTTTTCCAGAAAAACTTCATCCAGCAATGCTCGGTGCGGACCTTTGTGCTGATTCTGCTCACAAAACTTTACCTGTGTTAACTTCAGGGGCATTTTTACACGTTATTAATGGAAAATATAAAAAAAGAGCTAAAGATGCTATGAGTCTTTTTGGCTCAACAAGTCCTTCATTTCCAGTGTTAACCTCTCTTGATTTAGCAGTAGATTGGATGAAAAAAAATGGTAGAAGTGCTTTTTTAAGACTCAAAGAAAAAGTAAAAAAAATAAGGCGTATTGCTAACGAAAAAGGTATACCCGTTCTAAACACAAAATTACAAGATCCCGCAAGGATTGTTCTTGGAATTTCTAATAAAAATATATGCAAAAAAGTTTTTTCAGAATTTAAAGTACAGCCGGAAATTTATTTAAGCAATTCTTTAATTCTAATAGTATCCCCATTTAACAGAACAAAAGATTTTTTAAGACTGAAAAAAGTAATCTCTCGGCTTAAACCAGCAAGTGATTGTGAAGAAGTATTACCTGAATTTTTACCAAAACAAGAGATCGTAACAAGCCCAAGAGAATCATATTTTGCTGATTCTGAAACAAGAGATACACAAAATACTTTGGGAAAAATTTCAGCAAAATTTATTTGTCCTTGTCCACCGGGAATTCCAATTGTTATGCCAGGTGAGCGTGTTAATCAAGAAACTTTGTTTTCATTGGCTAATGCTGGAATAAGAAAAATTCGTATCGTTAAATAACACTATTATACCAGCACGAGCAATGATTGACGCTAGAGCATTTCACCAATTACGTGCTCGCATCTTGCTAAATTCTGATTGCAAAAATTGGTTAGAAAGTAGGTTTTCTTCTGGGCATTCCATGGAATAATGAGGTCCTTCCTTGTACTTTGTTGGTATTAAATACATCTGTCGCCACAATAAAAAAACCACTTCTAAAATCAAAAGTGCTTTTCTGAATGATAGGTTGGCAATTCTCTTGGTTCACACGTTTTTTAATATAGTTGCAAATCATTGACCATGTGCTGCCGCTTTCAATCACGGGTAAAGTGCGAAGGGTCTTGTTTACTATTTTCACATAAGAACCATAATGTGATGACAACATAAGATCGAAATTATGATCACATGCTAAACCAGAGAGCGAAGTCAAATTTTGAGAACAATCAAAACTATATTCGCCCTCGTTTCTTCTGTCTTCTTTGCTACCAACAAGAACAATTTTGCATCCATATGGTGTTTTTTCTTTTAAAACCGGCAATATTTTTCTCAAATATTGATTTGGAGTTAGTTGACCTTCTTCGGGAGGTCTATTTTCTTGAGAAATATCATGGATAACAAAAACATAATGTACACTCCCTAACCTTCTAACAATTCGATCAAAGTATTGGCTCATACCGGGGGGTATCGTAGACTGTAACAACAATGTTTGTTCCCGGTATGCTCCTTTGTCCAAGAGAAAAATCTACTGTAGCACCTGCAGCTACAGATTGCCCTGTCACTTTACCCCACATTGTAGTCTTACCACTATCGAAGTTTTCGATCAGGACAACATTGCAGAATCGAGCGGGTCCAGAAAACGATTGACCTGCACGTGCAATAATTGGTGATGAGAATGCGATAAAAAAACCAGACAACAACACGATAAACTTTTTAAATTTTAAAAACATAAACAAAATTTCTCCTTTCTCCAACGTGACGTATTTTCTGTTGACACAATTGGCCTTTCTACATATTCAAAAAATTGAGTTTGATCATCTTCACAGCAAGGGACATAATTTACAAAATCTCCCACTCTACTACTTTCTACTCCTTTTTACTATGCTATTGAGCAATTCTCCTGGGACACCACTCTCGACACGGTCCCATCTATTGTCGTATCTACGATAAATAGGATTGTTATAAGCTATTGTCTGCTCCGGCCTGCTTCTGTGCGCATCGATTTTGCTGTTGAGACGTCCGCAAAGCAGAGCTGTATCCCTGTCTCTGTCCACACAGTAATTTGCAAAATTTATACAATTGTTCCACGAAATGTTCAGAAGAAAATCTACTTTTTTATTAATTTTTTCAATCACAGCTTTGCTAGCAGACGGATCTTTTAGATCGTAAAAAATTATAGCCTGAGCGGACCCGGACAGACACTCAAGTATCTCCGATCGTTTGGATTCAAGTTCGTCTGAATCATAAATTTTGAAGTTTACATACAGTTTATAAGCTGGTTTATAACCAATTTCGCACTGAACAATTGCTCTTAATTCACTGTCTGTGGGGGCGCATTTCGGGCCAACAAATCTGGCAATATCACCTCTGTTAATGCTTCTTTCTCACACATAAGCCTAATGACTGTTTCGGTATCTGCTTTCCTGTCATTGTCGCAAATTACAACAACATTCGTAAGCCAATGTCCTGGATTTACAGCGGAAACGTTCAAACTTTTTTCAGATGAAGCCAAAAACACAAAAGCCAAAAGCACACCAAAACATATCCTGCTTATTTTTCGCAAAAACAAGAAAAACTTCTCAGAAATTTTTAGTACAACTCGGTACTCTTCTTTCTTTAATTTTCTTTGGCCAAATTTCAGCAAAAACTACCTTCAACTCTCAACTACAAATGGTAATACAAACAGGTGAAAAAACAATCTCACATTTTTTAAAAATTCCCGAATACACAAAAAAACTGACACAATCATTCATTTTTAGTTAAAATTTTAGTTAAATTTCTAAAAACTTCCTAAATTTTCACATAAAGTTTTTTAAAAAAAGTTTAGGTCTAAATTAGGTGGCATATGGATTTGAAAGAGGTTTGGGGCTTGAAAGTTTCGTTATAAACATGAATACCGCACGGTGTAATACAACAAATCTTAAGTATCAGCATTAGTTGATGTTAACTCTTTCAAAAAAAAATACAAAATTTTATTTTATAATTTTTATTTAGTTACCCAAAAATAAGGTCAAATAACTTAGATTTCACGAGATTTTGGATCCAGCGCATCTCTTAAGCCATCTCCCAAAAAATTAAAAGCAAGAACCGTTATAAAAATTGCAACTCCAGGGAAAAAAGCTTCATGAGGATAAATAAACATATAGCTCCTGCTCCTACCCAACATATCTCCCCATTCAGCGACAGGTGGTTGAGCTCCAAGCCCTAAAAACCCTATCGCCGCTGCTGAAAGTATGGCATCAGAAATTCCTAACGTTGCTCTTACTATTAATGATGAAATAACATTAGGGAGTATACTTTTGAATATTATGTAACTATCTTTCGCTCCAATAACGCGTGATGCTTGCACGTAATCGCTTTGTTTTTCTGAAAGGATTGAACCTCTTACAATCATTGCATAATCCGGTATATTTACTATTCCAATCGCTAAGATTGCTTTTTCAAACCCTCTACCTAATATGCACATTATAGTAATAGCTAGCAAAATACTTGGCAGTGAAAGCAAAATATCCATAAATCGCATAATTAAACTATCTATTTTCCCCTCATAGTATCCCGCTGTTGCTCCTAAAACTATGCCAAAAGCAAACGAAAATAATACACATAAAATCCCAGAAATTACAGAAAGTTTTGTAGCTGCTAAAATCCTGCTTAAAATATCTCTACCATGTTCATCTGTTCCAAACCAATGATTGATGCTAATTTTTTGATGGATCTGCGTTCTTGATTGTTCTGTTGGATTATATGGTGTTAAAAAATTTCCGAATATAACAATAAACACGATAATCATAAGAACTACAAGTGAAATCAAAGACATTTTATTTTTCACAACTGTTTTGACAATCTCTTTGAGTTTAAAATTAACATTAATTTTCGCATAATTATTAGTGTTTTCTTCAATTTTCAACGATTTGCCTCTTTTCTGCAAAATCTAATTCTTGGATCCAAAATAGCGTACATTATGTCCATAATTAAATTTGTAAAAACTGTCAAAATTGTTACCATGAATACAGTAGCTTGTATAACAGGAAAATCTGAGTTTAATGTGGCATCCAATAAATATTTGCCTATTCCAGGCCAAGAAAAAATCGATTCAATTAGAACTGCGCCGCCCAAAAATGTGACAAATTGTAAACCTATTACTGTTACAACTGGTGGGAGTGCATTTTTGAGCACGTGATGAATTAGCACTTTACTTTCGTTTATGCCTTTTGATTTAGCCGTTTTAACATAATCTTTTTTTAATACATCAAGAACACTGGAACGCGTTATGCGCGAAAAAACAGCCACAGAGCTTAACATAAGCGAAATTGTAGGCAAAATTAAATGTCTCAAAAAACTTAGAAAAGCTTTGTAATTTTGGCTGATAAGAGTGTCTGCAAAATAAAATCCGGTTGTTTTTTCGACTGTATAACACGAATCCACAATATCTCCCGAAGGCAAAATATGAAATCTGCCAGCAAAAAAATCTACAAGTAGTATAGCAAACCAAAACGTAGGTAAAGACATACCAATACTAGAAAAAAACATACATATTCTATCTGTAAAAGCATCTTTTTTTGTAGCAGCCGCCACACCTATAAGCATTCCAAAAACCGAAGATAATATTAGGGAAAATAACGCAAGTTCTATGGTCACAGGAAGTCTATCGCTCATTTCTTTTGCAATGTTTGCCCTAGTTTTATAAGATTTTCCCAAGTCACCTGTTACAACTTTTTTTATGTAATCTGTGAACTGGATTATCAATGGCTCATTTAATCCTCTAGCATCTCGCCATGCTTTTCTTTGTTCTGAAGTAGCGTATTTACCAGCACCTCCCTCCCCTACTGAAGGATCTGGCGTAAAAACTCTCAGAAGCACAAACACTAGGAAGCATGATCCTAATAAGACAATAATAGCAAGCAATATACGCTGTAAGATATATTTGACCATTTAAATTCCTTAATAAGTTCGAACTAGGAACACTTTAGCATTTATAAAATCAAAAATCTAGGCAACATTTTTTAGTTATAATCTCAATTTTTTCACTTGAAAACAAAACAACCTTTTTAATATTTTTACCATTTTTTGAAGATCTCAAATTTAACGCTAATTAAGCGCTTGAAGTCTTTCTCTTCTATTTTTTTAGCATGATTAATTTTCAATAAAATAATTCTAATCATTTTTGGTTTCGCAGAAAATTTATTTTGTTTTCGGGTAAGGGAATAAGTTGCTACGTGAGAAGAGTTGATGATAGAATCCCCCTACACTTGAAAATTGGCTTTATTATTATTTCTGACAGGAGGTTTGTTGTGGGTATTAAAAAGTTGTTATCTTTGTTTTGTGTCTTGGCTGTGTTTGTCGGTGTTTTGTCTGGGTGTTCCAGTTCGACTTCTAGTGAAAGTAAAACGAAAAGATCTTCTGCTAATGAGACTTTAACGTTTGCACAGTCTTCGGATATTTCGTTGCTGGATCCTCATTTAACAAAAACTGGGTATGATACAAACGTTACTGCGTCTGTGTTTGAAACTTTGCTTAAGTTTGATGAGAACGGGAAGGTTTGCTCGTCGCTTGCTAAGAGTTGGAACGTATCGTCAAACGGTTTGCTTTATAATTTTGAAATTCGTGAAGGTGTAACTTTTCATGATGGAGAAAAGTTGGATGCTGCAGTCGTCAAAAAAAATGTTGATAGGATGCTAGTTGGTGTTAACAGTTCAAGTTCTAAGTATCCTTACGCGAGTTCAATATTTGGTAGTGTTGAGGAAGTTAAAATTGTTGGAGATTTTAGGGTTGAATTTGTTATGAAACAAATTGACGCTGATTTCCTTACTAAACTTGCTATGCATAGTGGTTTTGCTATAATTAGCCCCAAAGCTTTGGACGCTCATGCAAATGATGAGAAGGGTGTAACTAGTAATCCAATAGGAACAGGGCCTTTTGTGTTCAGAAAGCATACTAAAGATCAATCTGTGGAGCTTGAACGCAATGATAAATATTGGGGAAAAAAAGCTGAAGTTATGTTTTTAAACTTCAAGATAATTAAAGATCCTGTTACTCGTGTTTCTTCTTTGTGTAATGGGGAGATTGATATAGCTTCTGAGGTGACTTTAGAATCCAAACAAAAGGTTGAATCTAGTGGATGTAATTTTGTAATGTCCCCTGCTTTAATGGCCAGTTGGTTAATTTTTAATGTGGAAAATGGCAGCATATTTGCTAATAAGGAAGTAAGGATTGCTGCTGCGAGAAGTATGAATGTTAAAGGTGCTGTTGAATCACTTTATAAAGATTCTGCCAATGTTGCTTCCGGTTTTTTGCCTGAAGGTATAGGTGGTTTTAGTAAAGATTTGAAGCCTTTTGAATTTGATCCAGAGTCTTCTAAAAAAAAGTTTGAAGAGCTTGGTATAAAAAAAATAGCTTTGTCCTGTTATACATCTTCGAAGCCTTATAATCCTGTTGGCGCCGATCTCGGTAGTAGTATTGCAGGAGATCTAAGAGCGGCTGGAGTTGAGGTGGAGTTAATTAATAGAGAATGGTTGGCCCATGCTGGAGCTTTGAATGAGAAAAAGTTTGAAGCTGCTTTTTATGGTTGGATGGCTGACTATCCCACCGCTTCTAATTTTTTTCCTATGTTTGAATCAGGTAGTGCAATGAATAAAATTGGTTATTCTTCAGAAGAGTTCGAAAGATTATTTTCTAAGGCTAAGACTGAGCTTGATGAAGAAAAGAGAAATAAGATTTATGAAGAAATGAATAGGTTGTTAACTAAAACTGATGTTGTGTGTGTACCGATTTCTAATGGTAAGTATATTAACGCTACTAGAGCAAATGTTAAGGGTTTTGTGCGACCTCCATTTGGTGGGATGAATTTCAGCAAGGTTTCCAAGGTTTAACGTTTTATTCGAGAGTTTGCTTGAACAGATCAGAAGTTTTCGGCTAATGGGTGCTTTTGATCTGTTTTTTGTTTGGGCTTAGTTTATTGTTTTAGATTTTTGAAAGGTTAGATATGTTCAAGTATGTTTGTAAACGCCTGCTACTTTTAGTTCCTGTTTTGCTAGGTGTCGTAACTATAGTTTTTTTGATTATGCGAGTTTTTGCGACAGATCCTTCGGAAAATGAAAATATTCTTGGTAAATACGCGACAGAAGAGGTGAAAATTGCCTGGAAATCTAAAAACGGTTTAGATAAACCCTTGGCAATACAGTATGTTAATTATTTGAAGGGAATTTTTTCGGGAAATTTTGGTAATTCTTACAGGACAAACAAACCTGTTATGGAAGAAATTTCGGAAAGATTTCCAGCCACAATTGAACTTGCTATTATGGCGATTATATTGGCATCTGTTTTTGGCGTGCTTATAGGTCTTATTTCCGCTGTTAAGAAAAATTCAATTTTTGATAACATTGGTATGGCGATTGCTTTAATTGGGGTGTCTATTCCAATTTTTTGGTTTGGACTCATAATAATAAAAATTTTTTCTGGGTGGACTGGTCTTCCAAGCAACGGAAGAATAAATAGTGTGTTCAGGCCAGAAGATGGAACTGGATTTTACTTATTGGATTCTCTTTTACAAAGAGATTTTGAAGCTTTTTGGGATGCGTTCAAACATATGATATTGCCGGCGATCACTCTTGCTATGTATTCGATAGCTGTCATAGCTAGAATGACGCGTTCTAGCGTACTTGAAACTTTAAATAAAGACTATGTTAGAACCGCAAGAGCTAAAGGTTTAAAAGAAAATACGGTTGTTTTTAAACATGCGTTTCGTAATGCACTTATTCCTATAGTAACTGTAATAGGTTTGCAATTTGGATCACTTTTGGCAGGTGCTGTTTTAACAGAAAGTGTTTTTTCTTGGCCAGGAATTGGTAAGTATGCTGTTGACTGTATACAAAATTCTGATTTTCCTGTTATACAAGGAATTGTTATTTTAACTGCCACTTCGTTTGTGTTTGTGAATCTTTTTGTAGACGTTGTATATGCGTTTCTAGATCCAAGAATAAAATTTTCTTCAAAGAAAGGAGAGTAAATATGAGTTCTAATCAAATTTTTGAGAAAAAGTTAAAATTTCGCCAAGATTCTAGAATGAGCGATGCATGGAGGGCTTTGTTTAAAAATAAAGCTGCTGCTTTAGGTTTAATTTTTATATGTATTCTTTGTTTTTTATCGGTGTTTGGAAAGTATTTAATGCCGTTTGATCCGAATTTTACAAAACAAAGCTTGGCCAATCCGGCACTGCCAAGTGCAGAACATTGGCTTGGCACAGATCAGCATGGTAGAGATATACTTTCGAGAATTATAGATGGTACTAGAATTTCTATGTTTGTAGGGGTAGTTTCAGTCTTTTTTTCTCTTTTAATCGGGACCGTAATAGGTGCAATTGCTGGATTTTGTGGCGGAAGAATTGATGCTATTGTTATGAGATTTATGGATATGTTATTAGCTATTCCGTCTATGCTTTTAGCCATAACTCTTATGGCATCTCTTAAACCTGGACTTGATAAAGCTATTATTTCTATTTCGATAGTGTATATTCCGCACTATGCTTTAATTGTTAGAAGTTCGGTGCTTTCTGAGAAAACAAATGATTATGCACAAGCATACAAAGTTATGGGTGCTTCTAATTCTTATACTCTTTTGAAAGGCATTTTGCCGAATATTATTTCGAACATCATAGTTAGAGCTACATTAGGAATTTCTGTTGCTATTATTGACCTTGCGGCTCTCGGTTTTTTAGGACTTGGTGTTAAAGATCCACAAGCTGAATGGGGAACTATGGTCAGTGAGTCTAGGAGATTTTTTGAAGCAAAACCACATACTCTTTTCTTCCCGGGAGCAATGATCATGTTAACTGTGTTAGCGTTTAATCTTTTGGGAGACGGCTTAAGAGATGCTTTGAATCCTAAATCAAAAAAATAAGTTAATAAGTTAAAAGAATAAATACTGATTTTAAGGTGGTGTAACCAAGTTTGTTGCTTGAAGTAAATGGTTTAAAAACTGAGTTTTTTACCAAAAAGGGTACAGTAAAAGCTGTTAGGAATATAAGTTTCGGTCTTGCAAAAGGAGAGATTTTAGCGATAGTTGGAGAGTCTGGTTCTGGTAAAAGTGTTACTTCTTTATCTGTTATGGGGCTTATTGATTATCCTGGGAAAATTGTTGGCGGAGAAGTCGTTTTTAAGGGGAAAAATCTCTTAAAAGCAACAAAAAGAGAACTTCAGAAAATAAGAGGTGATCAAATTTCTATGATTTTTCAGGAGCCAATGACTTCACTGAATCCTGTGCAAAAAATTAGAGATCAGCTTCTTGAAAGCATAAAAGTTCATATGAAACTTTCAAAAAAAGATGCTCTTTTGCGAGCTATAGAAGTTTTAAAACTTGTTGAGATTCCCTCGCCTAAAACAAGAATTAATGATTATCCTCACCAAATGAGTGGCGGTATGCGACAAAGAGTTATGATAGCTATGGCGCTTTCTTGCCATCCAGAAATTCTTATAGCAGATGAACCTACTACTGCACTTGACGTTACTATTCAAGCACAAATTCTTGATCTTCTTTACGATTTGCGTAAAAAAATTGGGATGGCAATTCTTTTAATAACACATGATCTGGGTGTTGTTGCTGAGACCGCAGATAGAATTATTGTTATGTATTGCGGAAGAATTGTAGAAGAAGCTTTAGTTAAAGATCTTTTTGCAACGCCGAGACATCCGTATACTATAGGACTGCTTGAGTCAATACCGAAACTTAATGAAGATCGCAAAAGGCTTTACATGATAAAGGGCGTGGTCCCAGACCCTTTTAGCATCCCGAAAGGTTGTTCTTTTTCTGACAGATGTGAACATTGTATGGAAAAATGTAAACATAATGTGCCAGCTTTGATACAATCTGGGAATCAAAAAGTGCGTTGTTTTTTATACGGTGATGCTTTGGAGGAAAAAAATGAATGAAGAGCCATTATTACAAATAAAAAATTTAAAAAAATATTTTGTAGTTCAAAGAAGTTTTTTTGGGCGTCCTATTTCCGTTTTAAAAGCTGTTGATGATATATCTCTTGACATATATAAAGGTGAATGTTTCGGGCTTGTTGGTGAATCTGGATCTGGAAAATCTACTATAGGAAAGATGATAACGAATATATACTCGCCTACTGAAGGTTCGATAATCTATAATGGCAAAGATTTGACCAAAATGAAAAAAAATGAACGTAGAAACTATTGCAAGGAAATACAATTAATTTTTCAGGATCCATATGCGTCTTTGAACCCGAGAATGACAGTTGGAGAGATAATAGCTGAGCCTATCAAAATAAACAAGCTTTTGCCGTCTAGTAAAATCGAAAGCAGAGTGAGTTATCTTTTAGATTGTGTAGGTTTAGCTGGTAATTATAGAAATAGGTATGCTCATGAATTTTCTGGCGGTCAAAGACAGCGCGTTGGAATAGCGAGGGCACTTGCTCTAAATCCGAAAATTATAGTCTGTGATGAACCCGTATCTGCCTTAGATGTTTCTATTCAAGCTCAAGTTATAAATTTGTTGAGCGATTTTAAAAAAGAATTTGGACTGACATATATTTTTATCGCTCACGGGCTAAATGTTGTAAAGCACATAAGTGATCGAATAGGTGTTATGTATCTAGGAAAAATCATGGAAATAACAGATAAGAAAACCCTTTATGATCGCCCCATTCATCCTTATACTCAAGCCTTGCTTTCGTCGATACCAGTTACAGATCCTACCTTAAAAAAAGAAAGAATTCGTTTAGAGGGGGATATTCCAAGCCCTATTGATCCGCCAAAAGGTTGTCATTTTTGTACTAGATGTTTCAAAGCATTCGAAGGCTGTAGCGAACAGCAACCACCATTGGCTGAAGTTGAAAAAAATCATTTTGTTGCATGTAGATTGTACGAAAAATAATCAATATAAATTATTTGTTTTGTAAATTCTTAGTAAAAAAATGTAATCGTGATTTGTAAGTAAATTGGCCTTGTTTATAAAAAACTTTGAATTGGTTTCGAAGTTTTTTATTTTGAATTATACATATCAAGAAATTCCTGTAAAATAATTACTGCTGAAACTATATCTATTATTTTTTTTCTTTTCTTGCCCCTAACATTTGTTATATTTAAATACGTATTTGCTGTTATTGTAGTACCTCTTTCGTCTTGTAAAAAAATTTTTATATCACTAATTTTATTTTTTATTGTATTTGCAAATTTTCTTGAAAACAGAGCTCTTTCACCTTCACTGCCGTCCATGTTTTTTGGTAAACCTATTACAAGTTTTTTCACATTATTTTTATTTATAACTTCTAAAACTTTAAAGAGTAATTTTTCTGGGTTTTTTTCTTTTATTAGAGTTAAAGGAGCCGCGAAGTTAGAATTAACATCAGAGATTGAAACACCAGTTTTTACGGTTCCTAAATCTAAACCTAAAATTTTCATGTTTCTCCAACTTCAATGTACTTATAAAAATTTCAAGTGTGATAAAATATTACAACTTGAGCATTTATTAAAAATTAGTTTAGTGAATATTACTTGTTAAATTCGAATTATAATTTAGAGTTTAAACTACGTTCAAGTTTACAAATTAGTTTTTTAAAAAGTCAAAAATTTTTAAATTTAGGAAGGTGTATCATATGTTATACAGCGAAAAAGTTATGAATCATTTTCATAATCCCAGAAATGTTGGGGAAATAGAGAATCCTAGTGGTGTTGGTGAAGTTGGAAATGCTAGATGTGGAGATATAATGAAAGTTTATATAAGTGTCAAAGATGACATTATAACTGACGTTAAATTTAAGACGTTTGGATGTGGTGCTGCTATTGCTACAAGTTCTATAGCAACGGAACTTATAAAAGGTAAAAATGTAAAAGAAGCGTTGATGTTAAGTAACAAGGCGGTAATCGAAGCTTTAGACGGTTTGCCACCGATAAAACTTCACTGTTCTGTTCTAGCTGAAGAAGCTGTTAAAGCTGCTATTTTTGATTATTATAAAAAAAATAATATTATTATAGACGAAGAAAATCTACCTGAAAAGTGCAAAGCTTGCGGTAGTTGTTGTCAAACTTTGGATGATAAAGAAAAATAGAATAATATTTTCAAAGTTATAATTTTCTATTATTTTAATTTTCAAAAAATTCTTTCGATGATGTTTAATTTTATGTGCAAAATACTGATCATATAAGAGAAATAACTAAAAATAAAATTCTCACAATTAATAATACTTTTTCGTATTATTCAAAAAAGGAGGAATTTATTATGCTTTGTAAAGAAAATTTAACTTATTTAATAGGAAACCCTGTAGGAATAGCGTTCAACAATGGTACCGGAACATCAGGTGTTTTACGTGATATTAAAGATAATATTTTATATCTAATCGAATATTTGTACCAAAAACAATTTGCTACTAAACATTACGATCTTAACACCATAAAATATGTAAATCCATTTCCTGCATTGCCTCAAGATAAATAGCATCGAGTTTTTTAAAAAAATAGAAGTTTCCCGAATGGCAATCGACAAGGTTTTTAAAACGGAGCGCTTAGAGTGTTTATGTATAAGCACATAAATAACTCTAAGCGTTTCTGTTTCTAAAGTTGACAAAAAGAAAATATTTTGTAAGAAATTTGTTATTATTTTTATCGTAAAATTGAAAAAATAAGCTTCAGGATCAAAAGAGCCCACAAAAAATTCAAAAGCAACTTTCATAAATTTTAGAAAATAAAATGACGTAAAACATAAAACTTTTTAAAAAAATGTATATTATTGAAAATTTTGTCAACAATTATATTGAATGGCTTTAGAAGTTATTTAATTTTTGTAAATAGTAAGTGTAGGAGGAAAAAAAATGGCGGAAAATAAAAATTTTTCGGAAGACGAATTAGGAGAGGTAGCGGGAGGATATGCTGCTAGTAATTCTGATGGTTTTGCAACCATTGAACAATATCGTACTCGTGGAATAAAACTAATAATTAATCCCAGAGGGCCTAATAGTTATATAGATCTTAATAATCATAATAGAAGAATAAGCATGACAGAGGCACGTAAATTATATAGTGAACGTGGAAAGCGCAGACCACCTCGTTATAGATAATAGTTGATGGAGTTAGCAATTTGCTTTCTTGAAATTAAGAAATCTATAAAAAAATAAATCAACTTTTTGTGTTATAACGTAACTTTCGAACCCCAGCAACAAGAAGCCCCGATTCCCATAAGGGTTTTGGGGCATTTTTAGTTTTCGTGCTCTTGTCTAAGCGAATTTTTGACTAAACGAATTATTTTGTTTTGTTTCTCATTAGATTCACTAATAATATAAGCCTCGATTCCCTTAATTTTAACTTTGGATTTTTGTCCAGTTTTTATAACTTCGTTTTTTACTCTATATTTTTTCTTAGAACACTCAATTTTTCTTTGACTGTTAAAGCATCATTTGTGTTTCCAGCTACAAGACAGCCATTTTTAGTACATACTAGCCAATTATAATTTGTTTGTGGCCGCGCTTTTTGTCGCGGTTATAGCCAAATTTTATGATTTTACTGTTTTCATACTTCACCTTCAAAGTAGCTATTTGTGCAGATGCTCCGTATTAATGACCGCTGATTATCTTATATTCAGCTTGACTGTTATTTTTAGTAAGTTTACCATCAAAAACTTGCTTTCATATTACTAAATTGCTAGAGCGTGCAGCTGTTTATACGAGCTAGTGTACCGTGTTAACTTTTCCTTTTTCACAATAGCTATTGTGGATATATCCACAAGGCTTAGTTGATTGGAATGAAAAAGTGGAATATTTTTTTAAAATCTTTTTGACAAAATTTCTTCTTTGTTGCACAATTAACCGGTGTTTTTCTGAAAATTCTAAAGTTTTTTTTGGAAAGTTTTAAGTTTTTGCTGGACTTTTTTATTGCAAAAAAAATATAGAAAAAGCACAGTGTAGTTTGTTTTAACTAAAGAATAAAAAACGATAAGTAAAAAGGAGTTTAAAAGAAGAATGAAGAAAAAAGCAGTAATAAAAAAAATAGCTAGGACATTGATGATTGTTATGTTATCTGGTTTTCTGTCTGTAGCAGAGTCAAATTTGACAGACAAGGCGGTTAGTGCTATGAGACGAGTACGATGTGGTAGTAAGCAGCAAACACCAGGGCGTAGTAGTGGTAGGAGGAGAGGGGGGGCACAGAATCAAGGGCAACCACCAGCACCAGAACCACAACCACCAGAACCGGAACCGCAGGCAGATCTGACATTTGTGCCTCCAGTAGAACTAGCTCAAGAAACGCGTCCACTTCCACCAGCACCAGCTCTGATCAAGAGTGCTGATAAAGCTGAACGTGAAAATTTGCAACAAAGAATAAATGAACTGTTGCAAAGCTTAGCATCAAAAGATGAAGAGATTAGTAGACTTAATGGTGAATTAAGTTCGATGGCCCGTGGAAAAATTGACGCAGAAGAAAAAGCAAATGATTTTAAAGTTAAATTGAGTAAAGTTGTTGAAGATCTTACTGCTTGTCAAAAAAGTGTGGTTTCATTAAAGTCTGAATTAGACTTAAAAAGTCAAGAAAACGAAAAATTAAAGAAGACTTTACATGAACTAGAACAACGGATGCGTGACTGTAAATTCAAAGCAGATGAAGATCAAAAGCAAATAACTTCCAAAGATGAGCTCTTAGCTAGACTTAGAGTTGAAATTGACATTAAACATAGGGAATTAGAAAATTCGAGGTCTGAATCGAAAGAACAACAAAGACAATTAGAGTTACAAATTTCTGATCTTAGACAGGCATTGGATGGGTATTCTCAACTTGCAGAGACAAAAAGACCAGGACCTGCTCCTGCAGTATCTTTACAAAGTGCTATCATAGAAATCGGTACTCCGGTTTATGAAGGAACGACAGATGGTCGGATAATAGATCGTGGCTGGGACTATAAGACTACCATGAAAGTTGAGGTTCGCGGTTGTATTTCTATAGACGGAATTGATTACGCAATAGTTCCAGGTATTAAAGAGACTGATATTAGATATGTTAAAAAGAGCGATTTGTTTGTTCCTTTTGTCTCGAGTATTTCTACTAATCCTGTATTAGAAATAAGTAGGTTACCAAGTTTTGTAGCACTATTAGCAAGAATGAATAAATTTTTACCCGAATCAAAAAGAATTAAATCTGTTCTCGATTTTGATGCCTTAGGAGAAGTGTTGTGTGCAGTAGTGCCTAAAACTGAAATGGATCAGACAACACAAGAGCTTACTGATCTTACGTCAAGGCTTTCTACAGCAAATAATAGTCTTGAAAAACAAGGCGTCTCTCTTGTAAACGAAAGAGTATCAAGACAACAATTAGCTAGAAATCTAGAGGCAACAAATGTGGCATTACGTCAGCTTCGCGAAGGTCGGCTAGTTGAATTACAGTACATGAAACAAAGGACTAGAAGTAAAATTGAAAAACTTAGGGCATTGCATCAAATGGAGATTGATGCATTGGTTAACGCTTTTAGAAAAGATGATATGGGGGAAGATCCAGAATAGAAAACTTAATCTTGAAAGAGTTTCAGAGTTTTATTTGCAAGTTAATTGAATGTTCGGCAATATAACAAATCAAAACACGGATAAAAAAGCTGCGTAGAGTTTTCATTTTTTAGTGCAGATCTGAGTCCACAAAACAATTTCACAGTTTCTAAAAACTTTGTGAAAAATGATTACAGCGTTTTTTATCGTAACTTTTAAACCTTCGACAACAAGAAACCCCAAAAATCCTCATGGAAATTGGTGTTTCTTCTTTGGTTGCGTTAACGTTTATTCAGCAGATACAAACGTCAGATACAGCAAGTGCTGCTCCAAAAGTAAAACCAAATGCACAACGAGAACGGAAATAAAAAGAACAAGAACTAAAAACAAAAAAGGAAAAGAAGCATAGACAAGCAACGGGAGAAGAGGCTTATTAACTCCATCACAGCAAGCAGCAGCTCTACCTGCTACCTTCATTTCATCATATAAGTTTCCTGCGAGTTTACACTTTTTCACCATCAGCACTACCTTCTCCTCCTCTCCACCTGAGCCTTCTGGTAATCCTAAAGTTGCTGCTGATTAAAAAAGTCTTTCAGAACAACTTAAGGGCGCTCAAGGAAAATTAAAAAAAAGTAAAAGTAGACGAAAAAAAGAAGAAAGGAGAAGAAAAGAGGCAGGCAATTCTATACTTTTGGCTGTAAGAGATATGGTGAAGGCATCTGATGATAAAGATGAGGGAAAAATAAAAGAACTTTAATGGACGATATTAACTATTGAGATTTTGTTTGATTGGGGAATTACTTTATAAACCTTGCTATTGCATTTGAAAAGCTCGAAAATAGTGGTTTTTTGCCTGCTTTACATCTGCGTTTACCTTTCTAGCCCTAAATAAATTGCGCTGCATATTTAGAATCTATTGCAAATTTATTTTTTGGTAGTTTTTTATATTAGTTTTTATTTTTTCTAAGCTTTTTTTGTTTATATCTGTAAGGGGGAGTCTGCAGTTTCCACAAGGCATACCTATAGAACTCATAGAAGCTTTTACTGGAATTGGATTTACGTCACAGAACAAATTTTCCATGAGCTCAAGTGACGATAAAAATAGCTTAAGGCTTTTGCTGTGTTCGCACTCGAAAAATAAATTTACTATATCGTGGCACTGTTTTGGGAAAATATTTGCAAAGACTGATATTATACCAATTCCGCCAAGAGCTAAAAATGGTAAAATTTGTTCGTCATTACCAGAGTAAAAGTTTAAATTTTTGCCACACAACGAAACAGTCTTTGCTAATTGTGAGATATCACCGTTAGCTTCCTTTACAGCAACTATGTTTGAATGCTCGGAAATAATTTTATAAGTATCAGGCATAATATTAATTCCTGTTCTTGACGGCACGTTGTATAAAATAATGGGCGTTCTTATCCTATCCGCTATATATGTATAGTGCTTAATTAAACCTTTTTGTGAAGTTTTGTTGTAATACGGTGTTACGATTAGTAATCCATCTGCGCATAGCTCTTCTGCTTTTAAAGAAAGTTCAAGAGTGTGTAGCGTGTTATTGCTGCCGGTTCCAACTATTACAGGTATTTTTTTATTAACTTTTTTTATAGTAAAAGCTATTATCTTTTCACGCTCTAGATCGCTTAAAGTAGCGGATTCTCCTGTAGTTCCGCATATAATAATAGCATCAGTTTTATTTTTAAGATGAAATTCTATTAATTTGTCAAGCGTTTTATAATCTACACCAAAATCTTCTTTCATAGGCGTTACTAGAGCTACGCCCGAACCTTTAAAAATAATTTTTTTCATAAATCCTCCTGAAATTAAATAAACTAAAAATCAAAATATTTCTTTTTGCAAAGAAATTCTGCAGTAAGCAACGCACCTCCTGCAGCTCCTCTCAAAGTGTTATGCGACATACATACAAACTTAAAATCATATTGTGCATCTTTTCTTAAACGACTGATTGATATTGCCATGCCGTTCTCCAATTCTCTTGCTTTTTTGATATCTAATTTATCTTCGGTTTTAAAGTAGTGCAAAAATTTTCTAGGTGCACTTGGCAAAAAAAGTTTTTGTGGTTCGCCTTCAAATTCTGACCATTTATCTAATATTTCTTTTTTAGTAGGTTTATTTTTAAACGAAACGAATACTGCTGAAGTATGCCCTTCGCTTACTGGAACTCTAAAACATTGAGCTGAAATTTTTGGCAAATCAGAGTTAATTATTTTATCGTTTTTCACTTTACCCCATATTTTCAGAGGCTCATTTTCGGTTTTTTCTTCCTCACTTTTTATATAAGGTATCAAATTATCTTTCATATCTGACCATGAGTCAAAAGTTTTACCAGCGCCTGATATGGCTTGATAAGTACACACCAGAATTTTATTTGGCTTAAAGATCATTAAAGGATGTACTGCTGGTAAGTAGCATTGCAAGGAACAATTTGGTTTTACTACTATAAATCCTCTTTTTGTTTTTAAGCGTCTTTGCTGCGATTTCAAAATTTCTAAATGAGTGGTATTTATTTCCGGAATTATTAAAGGTACATCTGGAGTACTTCTATGTGCGCTGTTATTAGAAATCACTGGACATTCAAATTTTGTATAAGTTTCTTCTAAAAGTCTTATCTCGGTTTTTGGCATACTAATTGCTGAAAAAACAAAATTTACTGAAAGAGCTACTTTTTTAGCATCATTTTTTGCATCTAAAATTTTAAAATCATAAAATTTTTCTGGAATTTTTATTCCATCACTAAGTCTGTGTCCTAATGCTTCTCTATATGTTTTTCCAGCGGAATTTTGACTAGCAGCTAAAATAGTTAAGTCAAAAAACGGGTGGTTTTCTAAAAGACTTACAAAACGCCTTCCTACTGTACCAGTAGCACCTAAAACCCCTACTTTGTATTTTTTCATAATTTTCCTTTTGTGTTCTTATAATATTTTTAACAACATATTATTGTAAGAATTTTATTTTGTTATTAGAACATGTAAAAAAATAATTTATTGTAAGTCAAGCTATGGGATAACTTTATAATAAGAATTTGTAAGAAACTACAATATTTTTTTATTTGAATTATTTACTTGCGAAGTAATCTAATTTTTTTTGAAATTTTTTGAAACTCATCTATATTACTAGCCAGAGCTTTTTCTGTTTTTTTAATTAAATCAAAAATGTATTTTTGCGCGGCAATTTGAAAAGTTTTTGCTTTAACTTTTGCTTCTTCTTCTATTTTTTTAGCCTTTATTTTTGCTCTGGAAACAAGTTCACTTTTATTAATCATTTTTTCTGCTTGTTCTTTAGCCGATTCTATTAGTGCATTTGCTTCTTTATTTGCTTTTTTTATAATTTCAGTTCTGTCGCTAGCTATGGCTTTTGCTTGTTTTACTTCTTCTGGTAAAGAAGTTCTTATTTCTTTTAAAAATCTGTAAACTTCATTTGCATTTACTATGATTTTTCCCCTCGTAAGCGGTAAATTCCAACCTTCTTTTATTACATTGTCAAATTCATTTAAAAGTTCATCCGTTTTCATTAGTACCTCCGTTGTTGTATATAGACAAAAAATTTACACTATTTTGTTATATTAAGCTTCCTAAGTTTTATCAAGGATTTCAATCAGCTCGGGAAATTTTTTTATTTTAGCAAATAATTCTACTGAATTTTCGAATTTTCCGAATCCGTACAAAACTGCAATCATTGGAATTCCCGCTTCTTGGCAACTGCTGTAATCGTTCATGGTATCTCCAACATAAACTGCATTTTTTATAGAAAATTTATCTATTAGTTGCTTAATATTTTCGCCTTTTTCAAGTAGAGTGTCTCCAAAACAAATCCAGCCCTTAAAAAAATCTCTAAAATTATAATGAGACAAAAAAGTTTCAATGCAACCTTTTTGGCAGTTACTAGCTATATAAAGTTTAAAGCTTTTACTCAATATGGGTAAAGTTTCAACTACCCCAGGATACAACTTGCCTGGAACTTTTTTGATTTTTTCACTTTGATTTTGTTCGCAAACTTTTATTAATCTACTTGCTTTTTCTTTATCAAGAGAAGAAAGCAAAGACGAGAAGCTGTCTGCAGTTTTTTTCTCCATTTCAAAGCGAATATCATTTTTATTAATACTAATATTTTGATCTTTCAACTCACTAGTAACAGCCTTATTCCATGCTAAAAAAACACTTTCGGTCGAATCCCACAAAGTTCCGTCTAAATCAAATATTATTTCTTTGATCACAACAATTTCCTGCTTATTTTACGTTAATTCAATTTTTTATTTCTTTTTGTCAATGTTTTTTATAAAGAAGACAAAAGTATCTTGCTAGACTCACTATAGTATACAATCAGCTTTAAAGTTTTTTAAAAATCCAACACCATTGTTTACATCAAATTTACTGTGTATTGTGTTTTATTTAATACTTAGATTTTTTGTTTCTAAGATTTTTGTCAAGTATAATTTTCCTCATGCGAATATTTTTAGGTGTAACTTCAACAAGCTCATCATCTTTTATAAATTCTATGCATTGCTCAAGACTCATTATAGTTGGCGGCGTAAGTTTTAGAGAATCGTCAGAACCCGAAGCGCGCATATTTGTAATGTGCTTTTTTTTGCACACGTTTACACTAATGTCATCACTTTTTGGACTTGCACCTATCACCATTCCTTCGTAAACAGAAACACCAGGACCTACAAAAAGTCTTCCTCTGTCCTGCGCAGCATATAATCCATATCCAGTGGTTTCTCCCGTTTCATGAACTATCAAAGAACCTTGAGGTCTGTTTTTTGTTGTTCCAGTATGTTCTTCATAACCGTCAAAAACATGATTCATAGTTCCATTACCATTAGTATCCGTTAAAAATTCAGTTCTGTAACCCATAAGCTGCCTAGATGAAATCCGAAATTCAAGCTCTGTTACACCAGTGCCCTTGGTTTTCATATTTAGAAGTTCAGCTTTTCTAGTACCAAGTTTTTCCATGACAACTCCAACGCAAACATCAGGTACCTCAATAACTAAAAGTTCAACAGGTTCGAGTTTTTTTCCGTTTTTTTCTTTTAAAATAACTTTTGGCCTTGAAACGGAAAACTCAAAGTTTTGTCTTCTCATTGTCTCGATCAAAATAGATAAGTGAAGCTCACCGCGGCCAGAAACTTTAAAAGTATCAGCTGAATCTGTTTCTTCAACACGCATAGCAACATTAGTTTCTATTTCTTTAAAAAGTCTATCTCGAATATTTCTCGATGTAACAAATTTTCCTTCACGTCCAGCAAAAGGGCTGTTATTGACCATAAACAGCATAGACACAGTCGGCTCGTCTATATCAACAAAAGGAAGCGGATCTGGATTAGATTGATCACAAATAGTTTCACCAATATTGATATCATCAATACCAGCTACACAAATTATATCGCCAAAGTTAGCCTTTTCACTTACAGCTCTTTTCAAACCCTCAAATTGGTACATTTTAGTAATCTTAACATTTTTAATTTCACCGTTAGATTTGCATAAACATAAAGGCTGTACTAAAGAAAATGAACCTCGAATTACTCTACCAATGCCGATTCTGCCAACATAATCGTCATAATCAATACTCGAAATTAAAACTTGTGTTTGACCATCCTGACCCTCTGGGCAAGGTACTTTATTAATTATCATTTCGAAAAGAGGTTTCATACCTTGATTAGTATTTTCAAGATCTGTGTTAGCATAGCCCTTTCTTGCTGACGCATAAACAACCGGGAAATCTAACAAATCATCTTTTGCTTCTAGTTCCATTAGCAAAGAAAGAACTTCGTCTACAACTTCTAAAGGACGAGCACCATCTCTGTCAATTTTATTTACAACAACAAGCAACTTTTTATCGAGTGCCAGAGCTTTTTTCAATACAAAACGCGTCTGAGGCATACACCCTTCGAATGCATCAACTAATAGTAAAACACCATCTACCATTGTTAAAATTCTTTCGACTTCTCCACCAAAATCGGCGTGTCCTGGTGTGTCTATTATATTTATCTTAACACCTTCATATATTACAGCAGTGTTTTTAGAAAGAATAGTTATGCCTCGCTCTTTTTCAAGGTCACCAGAATCCATTACGCGCTCCACGATCTCTTCATTCGAACGAAAAATACCGCTTTGTCGAAGAAGTTGATCGACTAAAGTAGTTTTTCCATGGTCGACATGCGCAATAATAGCTACATTTCTCAAATCTTTTCTAATACGCACCAAAATCATCCTTATTTCTTATTTTATTCTAAAAAAGCATGTGACGGAAAATTTTTATTGTTTGAAATGTTCAGCACTAGAAACGCCTACTGCATATAAACATGTACTATACATTTTTATACCCCCTGTTTTGAATTTACACAAAATAAACATTTTTTAATAAACTTATTAATTAAGATGAAGAACAAAAATAAATCTCATACCAAATTAAAAATACATAAACAGTCCAAATTTTTCTTGAATTGTCCCTTTTGTTTTTATAATGTTCCTCTAGAAGCTTAAGCAAAAAATCTTTTCTAAAAAACTTATTTGCGTTTTTAGATTCAAACATTAATCTAACTTTATTAAAATATTTTTCTTGTTTAAGCCATACTCTTATTGGCACAGGAAAACCTAATTTTTTTCTTTTTGAATTTTTAGATTTTAGTCTGTTCATGCTTGCTAAACGAAGAGAAAATTTTGTAGCCAATTTATTTATTTTAAATTTTGTCGGTATTTGTGATGCTACTTTAAAAACTTCAATATCTAAAAAAGGAACACGCAATTCCAAAGAATTAGCCATACTCATGCGATCAGCCTTGAGCAGAATATCCCATGTAAGCCAAAATTTCATGTCTATATATTGCATCTTAGTTACATTATCGTAATTTTTTATTGTTTTCTCATAAAAATACTTACATAAACTCTGCGGTTTTGTCGCTAAATCCGAGCTTTTTAATATTTTTTGTTTATCATTAAAATCAAATATGTAGCTTTGGCCAATAAAACTCTCTTCTAGAGAAAACTCACCTCTAGTAAGATATCCTTTTCCTTTGAAATTAAACGGTATTTTATTAACTATTTTAGCTAATAAGCTGCGTAAAGGCTGTGCAAAAACACGGTGATAAAAATTAAAAACTCTAGGGTTATTATAATAAGTATAACCAGCAAAAAGCTCGTCCGCGCCTTCGCCTGAAAGCACAACTTTTACATGTTTGCTTGCCTCTTTAGCTACAAAATAAAGCGCTACACAAGCTGGATCTGCAAGAGGTTGGTCAGTCATGTACATAACTGTTTTTAAACTATCCCAAAATTCATCTACTTGTACGAGATGACAGTGATAGTCTAACTTCATTTCTTTTGCAAATTTAACAGTGAGATCTGTCTCATTATATTTCTGCCCGTAATCAAAACCAACAGTAAAAGCTTTATGTCCTTTAAAAAAACTTGAAATATAGCTTGAATCTATGCCACTAGACAAAAAACACCCAACTTCAACGTCACTTATTCTATGAGCTTTAATCGAATTTTCAACTATTTCCCTGATTTTGCACACTGCTTCATCTAAACTCATAGAAGATTTAATTTTAAATTTTGGATCAAAATATTTCTTGCATTTAACAGCTAAACCCTCAACCCAAAGGTAATGTCCTGGCAATAAAGACAAGATATTTTTAAAAAATGTCTTAGGTCCTGGACAATATTGAAAAGATAAATAAACATCAAGAGCACTTTCATCAAATATTTTTCTAAATTCTGGAAATTTTAGAATACCTTTTATTTCACTGCACCAAATAAAAAAATTTCCCTGTTTAGCCCAAAAAAATGGCTTTACACCAAAAAAATCGCGAGCTGCAAAAAGAGATTTGTTTTTTATATTGTAAATCACAAACGCAAACATACCACGGAGCCTAAGTAACATATCTTCGTGCCATTCTTCGAATCCGTGAACTAGTACTTCACCATCACCTTTGGTTCTAAAATTATGTCCTAGCTTTTCAAGTTCGGTTCGCAAAATTTTATAGTTATAAATTTCACCGTTAAAAGTTAACACTAAAGTTTTGTCTTCGTTAAAAATCGGTTGATCTGAATGTTCGACATCTATTATGCTCAAACGACGAAAGCCCATAGCAATATCTTCCGAAACATAAAATCCAGAACTATCCGGTCCTCTATGCACAATTTCATCTGTCATAATACGAACAGCCGACCCATTGTCTTGGGTCTTACCAATAAAACCAGAGATACCACACATATGTTTTGAATCTCCTATTTTACTTCGACATCTGCCCCAGCTTCTGCCAATTTTATTTTAAAACCTTCAGCTTCTTCTTTAGAAATTCCTTCTTTAATTGCTTTGGGTGCGCTCTCAACGAGAGCTTTTGCGTCCATCATACCGATTCCTGTAATTTCTTTTACTGCTTTAATAACTGGGGCTTTTTTTTCTGGTACGCTCTTTAAAAACACATCAAACTCGGTTTTTTCTTCAACCGCAGCTGTAGCCTCAGCCACTGGAGCTGCTGCAACAGCTGCAGGAGCCGAAGCAGAGACACCAAATTCTTCTTCCAAAGCTTTTACAAGTTCGCTCAATTCAAGCACGGTCAAGCCCTTTACTTCTTTTATCAAATCTTTTACTTTGCTCACCACAATATCCTCCAAATTATATAAATTACTTTTTATTTTTCATTTTGTTTTTCAACGATAGCGTCAAGCACAATCACCAAACTCCTCAAAACCGAAGATAACACACTAACAAAACCATAAATAGGAGCATTCAAGCCACTAATAACCATAGAAACTAATACTTCCTTTGGTGGCAGTTTCGCGATACTTAGCACAACTTTTCTATCAACAACCTTCTTATCTATAAAACCTGATTTTATAATAAAAAATTCCTTATCTTCTGAAAATTCCGATAATATTTTAGCCGCTAAAATGTGATCTTTATCACTGATAGCTATTGCAGTTGTACCTTCTAAAAATGTATCCAACCCATCGATATTAGCTTTCTTAAGTGAGCGGAGCAAAATGGTATTTTTAACAACAGAATAATAAATCCCGGATTCACGTAGTTCTCTACGAAGTTTAGTATCGTCGTCAACCTTTATACCTTTGTAATCAACTAACACACCTGCGCAAGATTTGCTTAGACGCTTAGAAAGTTCATCAACAACTTTTTTTTTATGCTCCAAAATTTTCTGATTCGGCACTTTTCCACCTCCTCCTTTTAAAAAACAAAAAATCTTGCATAAAAATACAAGAAGAAATCCACAAATATAGCTGTAACATTTCTCCTCGGCAGGAAAATTAAACCCAAGGCACCTGCTGTCTTCGGAAGTCCGTACTACTAGACAGCGTTGAGCATAGAGCATCTTTAACAGAAAAGTCAAACGTCCAAACCATATATTTTTATTTAATTAAGTCAACTTAGGTTTTTTAAAAACTGCTACATCTTTTTTTTGTTTAGTCTTATTTGATATTTTTATGCATTTTTTTGAAGATCTTATGTTAGCACTGACTAAACTTAAAGTCTTTATTTCCGAGTCTTTTTTGTTATATCGATTTTCATTGTGTTGATCATAGTGTTTTTGGTTTTATAGGTGGAGGGTTGAGATAAAAAATTAGTTTTACAGAAGCTTTTATTATTAGCCTTGTATAAAAAAATTGTGTCTAATAATAAAAAAAATAACAGCGTATTTCTCGACGATATAGTTATTCTTTTTAGACTGTGAAAATTAGAAATCTTTTGCAATATAAAACTAGTTTGCAATAAAATAGTCTGTAGTAGGTGTAAATTAATATTTTTCAAAGTTTAAGAACGAGAATTGAGTTAATGAGATGACAAAAAGAACTTTAGTAATAATTGTTTTTCTGGTTTTTTGTTTTTTATTTCCTTTTGACTGTTGCAGTTTTTCTTTTGCTATTACTAAGGAAGAGGCAATTAGACGAGCAGAAGAAGAAATTCAGGAATATAAAAATCAGTGTTTGGCAAACTGTCAAAAACAAATTGATGAGAAAGCCGCTCAAGGCAGAGAAGAGCACGAAAACCTCATGAAAGTTGTTAAAAATAGTGAGAAAGAAATTAAAGCTAGGGTTGATGCTCTAAGTGGCAAGGTTAGATCTGTAAGAGCTGATTTTAGAACTAGAGATAAAATTTTAGAGACTAGAGAACAGGATGCAAACAAAAAAAGAAAACAAATTCTATCGATGCAAAAGGATATTTTAACTAAGAAAAAAAGCAAGGATGATGAATTAAAATTTTTGTTAAAAGAACAAGATGCGTATTTCAAAGAAAAAAATGTAAACGAAAAGATTGATCTTGTAAAAAGAGACGTAAATGATAGGACTGTTGCTTTTGAAAGATTGAGTCAAATTTTTAAACGCCAATCGCATCGGTTAGACACACGGCTAAGTTTATTGATTATTGAAAATTGGTTGTCTGGCCCAAAATAGTAAAGGCTTAAAATGAAAGTTAGAAAAGATGAGAAAGTGTTTTTGAAGAAAGCTTTAAGTGTTTTTTTAGTTTTTTGTTTTTTTGCGATTGCTATAAATCAAAGTAGTTTAGTTTTTGCTTGTGGCGAAGCAAATCAAGAAGAGCTTGAGCGAATTGATGCTTGGAAAGAACGGAAAAAAGCGAAAGCTAAAAGAAATTCTGAGTTTCAAAGAGATAAGATTTTTGCCGAAATAGAAACTGAAATACAAAGTTTTCGTCAAAAAATTTTAGAAGTAGATCTTCAAAGAAGTGTAGCTCTGAACAAAATTGAACAAGATGAAGAAGCTTTTGAATTGGAAATGCTTGAAAAAGAACAACGGTTTGATTTTATAGAGAAACAGATTTTAAGTTTTGAAGCAGAGACTAGAGAGATGTACGAACAAGTACAGAAACAGTTTGGTGAAATATCGATCCGAGAGCAATTGAAAATTGATGAGCAGCTACATAAAGTAAAAGCTTTAAATACAAACTTGAGCCAAATTTTGGAAGCCAGTATTTCTAATTTCGGCGAATTGCTTTTAAGTGAATCTTTTTTAAATAAGTGTGGAAGGCACTTACAAAAAATTATTAAATTTTCTCAAGTTTTACTTGAACTAGGTGCAGATCCTGACGAAATATTGAACGAAGATTTTGATGAAGAGCTTGCAGAAAGGATGCTTTTAGAAAAAAAAAGAGAGCTTATTTTAGCAAGAGGTTTAGACCCAAAATCTTTAAAAGATATGGTTCAAATTAAAATGGAACTTAAAAGTCTTAAGCGTTTGCGATGCGAAGAAGTAAGTTTTGATATAAAAAACAAAAAATTTTTACCGTTTATTTTAAATGCTTTAAAAAAATTAAATCTTGGACCGAATTTAGAAGGTCAAGACCCAGTTTTTTTGTTTGATTCTGATGAAACACAAATGCAAAACCATAATGAGTCTAAAAAACTTTATATTCGAGCTAAAAAACCAAAAAATTGGTGTAATATTTGTGTTTATATTTATAAAGAAAGCGAAGGTATAGTTGAAAAAAATTTTGATTTTCCTGGTGCACCAATGTTTGAAAGTAATTCAAAGGAGACAGACGATTTTTTTTATGTAGTTCCACAAAAATTCAATGATGAAAAAACAAGAATAATCTTCTGTTCCAGCGATGGATCAAATCAAGTACCACCGCCAATGGAAGCGGGTATTCCTATAAGGCGATTTGAAAAACATGGAGTTCAAATTTTTAATGGGTTGAAAGTTATTTTTGATGAAGATCCTCATAGTATAGATTTTTGTGACGTCAGTGAAGGTAGTGTGTTTGGGGAATCGAGTATTTCTGGAGCAGTTCCAGATTTTTATGCTACTTCAGTATATCTGATAAATTCCATATTCGCAGCGAGCCAACTGGATAAAATTAGTGCGATAGACAAAATGCGAACTAATTATCAAAGAAGACTTAAAGAAAAATATGGTGAGACACGAGAGCAGATACTTGAAAAACTTCGAAAAAAAGAAAGAACAGAAAAGAAAGAAGAAGAAAAACATAGAAAAATGTTAGCTGGCTTAGCTCAAACAAGAAAAGATTTAGATGATTTTCAGAAGCGAGTTCAAACGCCAAGAGATATACATATTTCAAAGCGTCCTACAGCTGTTGAGCCATCATTTAGAAAAAAAACGTGTTTATCTAGGGCGAGTGTGCAAAGTCTAATTGATTTTGATCATAGAAAAAAGCCAGCGCCTAAAGTCTTAAAAAAAACTAGTCAAACCAGTGAACGAGAATCCGTTAGACCTACTGCTATAAAACCAGAAAAAAGATTGCTTTCACCTGCTTCAAGTAAGAGCAGAGAGCCGGAAAGGCCAACTGAAGAAAGAAGTTTTGTTGAAACAAGTATACAGGATCTTGTCTATTTTGATGCAAGTAATGAAAAATATATTTCTTATTTGGAGCGAATTATGGCTTGCAAAGGACAAAATCCGGATTCAAGTGAATACGTTAGAGAAGCTAGTGCTGATGATCTTAGTTTAACAAATCTTGAAAATATAACTCAAGAGATAATAAAAATTTGCATGAGAATTTACGTATTAAATGGCGTCTTTCCCAAGATAGTTCAGGCTTTGACTGTAATAAGAGTTGTAGATGAAATTTTAAATAGTGAAGACAAAGGTGCGATAGCTCAGGTCAAAACTGGTGAAGGTAAGACTTTCATTATATCTATTGTTTCTGCAGTCTTAGTGAAATTCGGTAGAAAAGTTGATATAGTTACGACCACCGCTGAGCTTGCTGCAGTTGGACAGCAAGAGCAAAAGCAATATTATGACTCGTTAGGTATTTCAAGTGGAGTTTTACTTGAAAGGGAAGAACAAAATAATTTTTGTGAAATTGTTTCTATTAAGCCTCTAGAAGCGAGAAACAGGTATACAACTGAAGTTTTCGATTGCGATATAGTTTATTCAACTAATTCAAATCTTGAATTTGTGCACCTTATGAATTTATTTTGCAGAGAACCTTCTAGAAAACGAAAATACGATGTAGTGATAGTTGACGAAATTGACAATATGTTAATAGATCAAAACGCAAATCCGGCTATTTTAGCAAAAGCTATACAGGTTCAAGATATAGAAGCTATTTTGAAAACTATATTTAAGTTTAGTGAACTTAGCTTAGAAGAAATTTTAGATCAGCTTGATAGGATTTTTTCAAAAAGTGAAGAATACCCCAAAAAACCGGATAGAGTACTCGTTGAAATTCTAAAAGAAGCGGCAAATGCTGCACGATCGTATCAAAAAAATAGAGACTATGTGATTATAAAAACGAAAGATGGAGAACGTGAAATTGTCATAATAGACCCAAACACTGGTATTCCGCAATCTGGTAGTAGATGGCAAGGTTTTATACACGAAATGATTGAAATTAAGGAAGGCATTAAGATAAAAGATCCTTCTATTTCTTATTGCGCAATTACTCAGAATTTATTTTTTAATCTGTATGAAAAAATTGCTGGGCTAACAGGTACTCTAGGAACTGAAAATGATAAAACAGCTTTACGTAACGAATATAGAGTAAAAATTTTTGAAATTCCAAAAAATAAAGAATCTTTGAAGGAAATTATTTTTGAAAAAGCCGATAGTATAGAAGAATCTTTTTATAAAACTGTACAAAGTATTAGGAGGGAAACTTCGCGTGGTAGACCAGTTTTAATTATATTGGATTCCATACAAAGCGTAGAGTCTTTCTGCAAATTTTTTCATTCATTTAATGGCACTATAACTGGTCTTGACCCAAAAAAAGATAGAAAAATAGTAAGTTTAGCTGGAAATTCAAAATTTATTACGGTTGCCACAAATGTTGCAGGACGCGGCACTGATATAAAAATATCAAATGAAGTTGAACAACTTGGTGGATTACATGTAATCTTACCAATAAAACCAGGAAATCAAAGAGTTCTTGAACAGGCTATTGGTCGTAGCGGAAGACAAGGTCAACGCGGTTCGGCTTTAATTATAGATTTTTGTGTTAGCTATTCTTTTCAACCGGAATTTGATATTGGATACAATAATCTTTTATTACTTCAAGAAGATTTTGATAGATATCTAAAGAGTCAATTGCCTTGGCTTTTTCAGTATGAGCAGAGATACAGTCTCGAACAAATGCCTGTTCCACTTAAAGCGACTTCTTTTGAGGCGCTTCACTCTTGTGCTTGGGCCTTGGTTAACGAAACTTTTGTAAAAGATATAACAGCTAAAACGAGAGAATTAAATCCTAAAAATATTTTTAGAACTTTAGGTGAAGCGATGGCTGGAATTTATGATACTGTTTTATTTTTTAATCCGACCAAAATTATGCCGATAATTAAGAAACATTTTAGAACTGAAGCTATAAATGAATACATGGAAGAAATTGATGAGGAAAAACTACTCATATTTTCAAATCTCGCTTTAGATGTTGTTTTAACTGGTTGGGGGACATTTTATACAAACCTACAAGACAAAAACGAAGAAACATACAAAAATTTAAGTGTTTGTCAGGAAAAATATCGAGATTTTTTAGCTTTTTTTGAAAGATACTTTCAACCTAGAGTTGACATAAAAACTTGTTATAAAGAATTAATTATTTTGATAATGAATGATCCTGATCCTCCTAAAACTATTTCTTATTTTGGAGGGCTTGTAGGCCCAAGTATTGAAATAGTTGATAAGTTTTTGAACAATAGGGCTGTGCAAGGTAGTATTAGTTTGCTTGGTACGGTTGCTTCAGGAATGGGAGCTTTTTTATGTTGCACAAGTGGTGTTGGGACTATTATTGGCGTACCTGTAATGATATTTTCAGTAAGCCAAGCTTGTGAAGATGTGCATAACATATTTTTGGGTATAAAGGGTGATGAAGAAACACAGGCTTTTAATCCATTAAAAGAATTAACTCAACATAGTTGTGATGAACTAATTGACTATGCTTTTATTAGTCTTAATCCTTCTAGTGGAAGAAAAAAAATATTTGGAAAAACTGCAAAAGTTGCTAGTAAAACAACTGATAAAACTGTTAAAGCAGGAGCTAGAGCAAGAGCGAAAGCGGATCGAAAAGTTCAAATATTTACAAAAAAAATTAAGGTTGTTCATACAAAATTAAAAAAAATTCACAGAAAAGCTTTAATTAGTTCTAGGAAACTTAAAGAAATAGTAAACGTTTCCGACAGTTAAGTTTAATAAATTTCATGAAAATTAATTTTCTATTTCAACCTTTTTAAAATCGAAATAGAAATATAAGAAAACAATCTGCGAGACTATTTTTTTATCTCAATTCTTTTCATAAAATCAAAACAAAAATAAAAAAAGTACTTTAATCTAGACCTTAATCTCATGACTGGAGATTTATAATTTTGAAGTAAAAATTTAGTTTTGCAGAAGGTCTAATAAATTAAAATTTTATAATTAATAATTATCTAGAAAAACAGAAAATAGTTTGAATAACACTGTGTTTTAGAGAAGTTATAAAAATTTAATTTTGCAGAAACTCCATTATACAAAATATACTTGTTTGGTTGGTTGACAGTGTTTTATTTTTCATTTTAGAATTTAAACCGAGTAGCGTGTTGTTTAGTGGGTGGTTTTATTTTTATAGACTCGGCAAATATAACCGTAAGAGCTGGAGATGGTGGCAATGGTTGCGTATCTTTTCATAGGGCAAAATGTTTGAGATCAGGTGGCCCCGATGGCGGTGATGGAGGAAAAGGAGGCAGTGTTTATTTTGTTCCTGATGCCAATCTCTCTACCCTTTACAAATTCAGGTATAAAAAAGTTTTTAAAGCTGAAAATGGATGCGGCGGTTTTTCTTGTTGTTCTTCCGGGAAAAGCGGAAAGGACTTGTTCATTAGAGTACCATTCGGTACTCTGATAAGCGATGTTAGTACTAATGAAATTTTAGCCGATATTTGTTTTGATGAATCAAAACTTGTTTGTAAAGGAGGAAAAGGAGGGTGGGGGAATAAGCATTTTACTACATCTACCAGGCAGGCGCCGCGTTTTGCAAAACCTGGAAGCAAAGGTGAAGAAAGAAATGTGAAGCTCGAGCTAAAATTACTTGCTGATGTTTGTTTAGTGGGATATCCAAACGTGGGTAAGTCAACTTTTCTGAAAAATGTTACTAATGCAAAACCTTTGATAAGAGATTATCCTTTTGCGACTCTTGCACCAATTTTGGGAGTTACAAATTTAGAAGGTATTAATCCTTTTGTTATAGCGGACTTACCTGGCCTGATAAGCGGAGCAAAAGACGGAAGGGGCTTGGGACAGAGGTTTTTAAAACATGTTGAAAGGTGCAGACTTTTAGTGCATATAGTAGACATTTCTGAATCAGAAAATAGAGATTCAGTACGAGATTTTGAAGATATTTTGAATGAATTACAAGGATTTAGTGATGAACTTTGTGAAAAAAAGATGATAGTTGTTGGAAATAAATTAGATAAAGCTAGCAATGATCAGATTAAAAAATTTGAAAGTTATATTAAAAACAAGGGTTATAATTTTTATTTAATTTCTGCTCTTAATAAGGTTTATATAAATAACCTTATGAAAAATATAAGCTATATACTCACTAAATTGCCAACAAGCTTTAGTAAAAAATGAAAGTATCGGTATTTTAAAATAAATATAAAGTTCAAGTTTTCTTAGTTTATCTATAAAGAAATCAAAAAATGGTAAATTTTTATGTGAAAATTGTAATTATAAAAAAGAAGGTTCATAAAATAGGGAGCGATAAAGTTTTGTTTAGAAAAGATTTTAAAGAGGTTAAGAAACTTGTTTTAGATTATCTTATTATATCTTTAGGGTGTTTTTTATATGCTGTTTCTATAGTGCTTTTCGCAGAACCAAATGACTTAGCTCCAGGGGGAATTTCCGGTCTTTGCATTGTTATAAAATCGTTGACTGGATTTCCTGTTGGTACAGCAAGTACTTTAATAAACCTTCCACTTTTTGTAATTGCATATAAAAAATCTGGAATTTCATTTTTCTTAAAAACTTTATATGCTACATTATTTGGGAATTTTTTGATAGACTTAACAAAATTTTATATAAGTCAAGCTGGGTTGGAATATAAAGGAGAACTTTTTATTGCTTCGGTTTTATCAGGAGCTATGGCAGGAATTGGGCTAGGACTTATTTTTATGAGAGGAGGTACAGCTGGAGGTGTAGATATAATAGCAAGTCTAGTTTCAGATGCTAGACCTCATATTTCTATAGGCAAAGTGATTTTGTTTTTAGACGGCATTGTTATATTGATATCGGCGTTTGTCTTTAAAATAGAAAATGCTTTTTATGCTTGCGTTTGTGTTTATGTGATGTCTAAAGTCGTAGATGGTGTGATGTACGGTTCTAATATTGGAGTCGGAAAAGTAATATTTATAATTTCTGAAAAAAGTCAGGAAATATCATCTAGAATTATAACTGAGTTTTCAAGGGGAGTGACAGAACTTAAATCTTGTGGAAGTTATACAAGGCGCGAAGGGGAAGTCCTGCTTTGTGCTGTTCGCCGCTATGAACTTTACAAAATATATAGCTTAGTTTATTCGATTGATCCGCAATCATTTTTGATAGTAACAGATACAAAAGAAATAACAGGAGAAGGTTTTAAGCAGTTTTCGGACAAAAAAAGAAAATAAAATTTTCGCAAAATTGGCTAAGAGAAGGACAAGAATTCTATAGTTTTGGTTGGTAACTCAGTATACTTTGAAATAATTTTAAAATAGATAAGTTTTTATAATTTCTAAAATAAATTGAAAAAAACGAACCAAAACTTATTTTTTTTGAATGAGATCCCTAAAAGCGAAGGAGGCGGGCGATTGCGGCTTTTTGAGATTTCATGATTTTGCTTTTTTTCTGTTCAGATTTTTTAGAGATTATTTTGACAAAGACCTCCCGTCTGATGTCAATCCAAGCGTCTGAAGTTTTTTTCTAGCTTTTTAGCATGATTAATTCCTATAATTTAATTTTTAATATTTTTAGTTTTGCAGGAAGTTTAGTTTTTACTCATATCCCCCAAATTCACTCTACAGTAACAGATTTTGCTAAATTTCTAGGTTTGTCTATATCACAGCCTCTATTCAGTGCTACATAATAAGAAAGAAGTTGTAGAGGAATTATCGAAAGCGATA
>JAIRLJ010000019.1 GCA_031259495.1 Oscillospiraceae bacterium
GTTCAGAGCTGTACTTTATTTTTTTATTAGCTTATGTTCTATAGCTATTATTATAGTTAAAGATAAAATTATAAAAATTTATTTTAGAAATTATAGAAATTTATCTATAAGTTATAAAAGCTTGTTTGAGAATTACAAAAACTTATTTTTATAAATATAGAAACTTATTATTAAAAATAATAAAAGTTTATCTGAAAATTATAAAAACCTATTTAATTTATTTAATCACCGTGGGAATTATATAGTTTTTGCTGTTTTTATACAAAAAGATCTTAAATTTTGGATTTATGTTTATTAAAAGTTCCGTTTTAATGCTTGGTAAATTTCAAACATTTTAAACCTTATTTCGTATTTTGATTTATTTTTAACAATTTCAGTCTCACTTTTACTTAAAACATCATCTATTTTTTGGCTTCGCTCATTATTATGTTTACTTTGAGCAGCTGGTAAACACATATTGGGGAACATAACACACCACCAGTTTTTTCCCTCTCCTTTTCCTATTAAAATCTTAAGAGCTTCATAATTTCCAGCTGGTAAACTTACCTGATCATAAACTCTAGTATCAAAATACGTGTTTTCTGTACTAGCTGTTACTTTGTAGTTGTAACCCTGTTTTTTTACTTCATCATTTGCTGAATCTTCTATTTTGTTCAGAAGCTTTTTAGTTTTTTCTCTAGCATCTTCTTTGTTTTTACATTCACATATTTCTTCACCAAAATCTACAAGTACACGATCGCGAACCTTTATTTTTAAAGCTTGGTCTCTTTGTTCGTCCGAATTTGCTAAAATGTGAAACCTAAAAATTTTTTCATTTATGCTTTTACATTTACCCGCAAAACCAGTAAACGAAAGTAAAAACAAAAAAACAAAACTAAAGATTGCTGATTTTTCAACAGTATTAAATTTCATTTTCCAACCTCCAACCTTTCATGCTTAGAGTATTGGTTTATTTTTCGCTTGTTATTCTAGTTTAACATTTTTTTTTATAAGTCAAATCATATGTTATTTTTTAATTTTGTGGTCAGTAATCCGCAGGTTACGCACATAAAGTCATATTTTGTTGCAAAAACTTGTTTTGCCGACTAGTTTGAGCTCATACAAAACCAATAATCTCGTACTCAAGGAAACACAGAATTCAGTGTTTCTTCCATCAATTTTTTAAATCGTGGTAAACTTTCTTCAGTTAATCCAGATTTCATTTGTGGACCAAATTGATAATGGAACGCAACAAACCTTGGATAGAGCATGTTGCCTGCTTGTAAATCTATATACCGTTCATCATCAAATTCTTTTCTGTCTGACTCTATGTGAGAAAAAAGTCTCATAAAATTAATTTTATTAATACCAAACATGCAAATAGAAGGAAAACATTCGTTAAGGTTAATTGGAGCTATATCGTTTTCAGTAAACTTAGATATATTATTTAAAAAATAATTGTGTATTTTTACAGCTTCTTCTCCGTCTTTAAAATAATTAAAAATATCGTTTGGTGATGCCTTATTTTTGTAACTTTCTCCTAGTATATCATCTGGTATAAGATTATTTTTGTTGTTGTAAAAAAGAGAACAGGCATGATTAACTAAATTAGGAATTACACAAGTGTGTTGAGAGTTATTTTGAATATAAGTGGTAAACTCCTTAAATCTATTGCGGTCTATAAATACAATGTCGTCATCTGTTTTTATTAAAATGTCAAAGTCATAATCTAGATAATAAGCATATGCCTCTGCCCAATGGCAAGTTGTTCTATATCTTGAGTCTAAAAGACTATAATTAAGATTAGTTCCCTCTTCATAATCCCAATATCCATCGTTACCATTACCTGTATGAACTTCTACTATTTCTATCTCGCTGTTTTCAAATTCAGTTGATAATATTTTTCCTACATATAATTTGTTGTTTTCTATTTTTATTTTAAGTTCAACAAAATTATTAGGATCCAAAAAATTCCCTTCCCAAGATGCAATTTCCAAACCTTCTCGCCTAAGAGACACACTGTTTCGTTCTATATTTACTTCAATTCTTTTATTTATTCTAATAAAACAATTGTCTTTAGCTTTAATTTTAAGATTTAAACAATTATCAGTAATTTTGGGGTGAATTGTCCTATACTCATCAAATTCAGATGATGTTTTATGAATATTAGATATAGATTCTAAATATTTTACATCTTCATCATTTTTTGTGAATTGCCAAAAATGTACTTCATCTATTTGACCAGCCTCTTTTAATTTTTCAAGATAAGGTACTAGTATTGACATATATTTTTTTCTTCCAGCAAAAACTGTAGCAATAATTTTTTTCTTATGTTCTTCTGGTACAAAAACAGTTTTTTTATGAGCAGACATTTTTAAATAAAAACAAAGTCCTCCTAATAATACCGAAAACAAAAAACATACTAAAATCGAGCTTAATAGGAACTTTTTTCTTTTCAACATATTTTTTTCCATTTGTTTTCACTTCAATTATAAAAAATTTTTATTAGTTAGAATCGGAATAGCTATAAATATTATTATGCAATAGAAAACAATTTTGACATACAGAATCCATTTACATAAAAGTTTTTTTGAAAACTACTCAATAGAATTTAAGAATCACTTACATATTATATAGGCAACGGTTATTGTTTTAAAATCCCAAGGGAGAGCCAAAGGTGATATATAGTTCCTTCAGAATTCCAAGAAAAACAGGCTTTCTAAAAAAGATTATTACATTGCTTTTGTTTTTAATTTTAATAGTGTTTTTGGCAGACACCAGCCTAAAACCACTTGTAGAAAAAGTAGCTATAAAACAAGCAAAAATAGTTTCAAACGATGTAGTTAACAAAGCCATTATAAACGAACTAGAAAAAGAAAGTATTAAATATTCGTCTCTAGTTGATATAAAAAAAGGCAATAATGGAAAAATTATTTCAATAGACATTAATATGTTAAAAGCAAACAAATTGAAATCAAATATCTCTCAAGCAATCCAAAACGAACTTTCAAGTACAAAATCTAAAAGACTTATGGTACACGTTGGAGCATTCACAGGAGCATATGTTTTGGATAATTTCGGTCCAAAAGTACCTATTACGATTTCGTTGTGTGGAAATATTTGCGCAAATTTTAAAAGTAGTTTCACTCAAGCGGGAATAAATCAAACTAAACACCAAATATACCTAGACATTACAGCTGATGTTCTAGCTCTTGTGCCCTGGTATCCAACTACAACAGGCATTGAAACAAGTATGCTAATAACGGAGACTATCATAATTGGTGATGTACCGAACATAGTAGCAAACATAGGACCAAATTCTGACGGAATTTTTTCCTCTAAAATAAATTAAAAATCTATAATAAAATTATTTTCTGTATTTTTTTTATAAATAAAAATTCTATCGTGCACTTTAAGCTAAATCTTTTTACAAAATTCTTTTTTGAAACTTATATGTATAAACCTTTATAAATTTTATTATCAAGCTTTCATACATCCAAAATACAATATTACTAAATAAAAGAAGCAAATAAGGAGCTTTTATTCCAAATATTTCAAAATTTTCAATCGGAATACCTAAAAATCTAAATGACAAAAAAGAAGCTGAAACTATACAAATATTAAATACTGAAATTTTCAGAACTATTCTTAAGATTTTATTTTTAATTTTATCAAGGCGAGTTTTTAAAATTGGATAATGTCCAAAAAAAACAATAAAAAAAATTACAGATTCTTTATCTGTAACCAAAAAAGCTGACAAAAAAGAAGTCGAAATAAAAGCCGAAAACGCCCACTTACCTTTGCATTCTAGAGCAATTATTACCAAAATTATGCCTGCTACCATGCTGGAAGCTAAACTACCTCCTGGAAAAATCGTTGCCAAAAGCATAACAGCAACGCTCATCGAACTAATAAGTCCAGATAATGCTAACTTATTAGAAATTTTCATTCTAAAAATTAACCCCCAAAACACCAAGTCATGAAGTAAATATTAACTTTTGGACAAAACTCAAAACTTCATCTACTGATATATTTTTTTTTAATGTTTTGTCACGCTTAGCAATTTCTACTGTGAAATTTTTAAGGGAACGCGGGCTTATTATGATTCTAATCGGTATTCCAAGCAAATCAGCATCGGAAAACATAACACCCGGACTAACTTTTCTGTCGTCATATACAATTTCGAAATCTGATTTTAAAAAATCGTGATAAAGTTTATCGGCAACTTTCTTTACGTTTTCATCGCTAAAATTAATAGCACACATATGAATATGCCATGGTGCAACAGATACAGGCCAAACCGGACCGTAATTATCACAAGAAACTTCACATATCGAAGCAATAAGTCTATCTATGCCAATTCCATAACACCCCATAATCGGATATCGATTTTTGCCATGTCGATCGACGTATTGTATATTCATTTTTTTTGTATATTTATCTTCAAGCTGAAAAATATTTCCAACTTCTATACCCCTTTTTATGGTAATGCTTTTTTTTAAACATCTTGGGCAAGTAAAATTTTCAGAAGCTTCTTTAAAAATCTCAACGTTACTCTTATATTCACAGTTTGTGCAAATTGCCAAAGAATCCTCACCCATTTCATTAATCAACATAAACTCATGTGCAACATTTCCACCCATCATTCCACTGTCTGATTTAACTGAAATTACTTCGGGAACACCAACTCGTTTAAAAATTTTTTCGTAAGTTTTTTGACATTTTTGGTAGAATTTTTTTAAATCTTCTTTACTGGTGTGAAAAGAATAAGCATCCTTCATAGTAAATTCACGTGCTCTAATCAAACCTGCGCGTGCTCTCGGTTCATCACGAAATTTTGTTTGAATTTGATAAATCATAAAGGGAAAATCATTATACGAATTAACAATACCCTGAATTAAATGAACTGCAGCTTCTTCGTGTGTCATTCCTAATATCATAGTAGTTTCTTTTCTATCCTTAAAACTTACAAGCTCAGAACCTATAGCATCATATCTCCCAGATTCTTTCCACATTGCTGCTGGCATAACTACAGGAAGACTTACTTCTTGCCCTTCGATAGCATTCATTTCTTGGCGAATAATATTTTCTATCTTAGTTTTTATGCGTTTGGCAGGAGTGTAAAATGAAAAAATTCCGCTTGCAACGTTTTTTAAATACGAGCCACGTATCATAAAAGCATGACTTTTAATTTTGCACTCTGTTGGAGTTTCTCTAAGTCTTGCACCGAGCAATTTTTTTATTTTCATTCAAAAGCCTTTCCCAAACCAAAAATAACAAACACCTGTACAGAGCTCATATCAAAATCTTATCTATATCGTATTTAAATCCAAGATTACACTAGAAAGAACCGAAAAACCTAGATTTCAACACTTTTTGCATCTCTTCTCCCACATTGCCTCTGTAATCAGAAAAAATCTTTGCGTAATTTTTAATTTCTTGCCAAATCCAATTAGGAGATTCATTAGCGTATTTCCACCATCTCCCTGCAAAACGAGTCTCAAGCTTAGCCCACGGTTTGTCAAGTGCATAATGAATTATAAGAGGCTTAGTTCTTGCCGTATTCCAAACATCTTTCCCAAACATGGCTGCAAACTCTCCTGCATCTTCATAATCTGACTCTAGTTGAAAATAAGTTTGAGTATTAAAGCGAAGAGGCAAATCCTTAATTCTGCCATGACACCGAGAATTCAAAGTGTCTTGATCATTTACTACCTCTCCTTGGTGATCTTTCTTAATATATTCCAAGAATTTTTTCTCCAAATTAGCTTTTCTACATTCATCCAAATTCCAAACTATCACTCCAGAATTTACAAAATCATGTTCATCATCTATATCCAATCCTTCAAGCCACTTCTTTCTCTTTTCCATATCTTTTTGCGCTTTAGAGTTTTTATTTGATACACGATTTCCATCTGCCACGCCACCTATCAAATACCCATTTAAATCTTCGTTGTAAAGTTCAGTTAAATCCCCTTCAACTATTATGTCAACATCAAGGTATAAACATTTTCTTTTGTCTTTAATCAAAGTTGGAATTTTTAACCTATGAAACATTTCCTTTGTGAAACGTTCTTTAAAAATATTTAAATCATCAAATTGTTCACTACCTTGACTTGCGTCCAAAAAATCCACACTAAAGTTCTTAAAACCTGCACCAGCTTTCGAAATTTTATCTTTGTTTTCTCGGCTAAACTCGTTAGTTACCAAAATAATTATTTCATAAAACGTTCCAGGATTCGCATTTTTCAGTAAAGATTGCAAAAAAACCAACGCTGGACAAGTATAATTGTTGTCGAATGCAAGTACTATAGGAATTTTCGTTTTTACGCTAGTTTCGGTGATTATTTCTTTTTTATTCGCTTCTTCATACGTTCGAATTTTCTCTAAAATTTTAGGAACAACTTTCCAGCTAAAAATCGCTAAAAAAATTAGAGACAACAAAGCACCCATTACATACTTAGCATTAAAAAATTTGTTTTTTATCATACAGACTTTACCCCGAAAATTTTATTATTAAAAACAGAACATAAGGCCTCGATATAAATATCATTTCGAATCTATCCGCGTTTCATTTTATCAGTGTACATTGTTTACTGTAAACTATCTAATTTAATTTATATTTACTACAAATCTGTTATTTTTTAAAAAACTGTTAATCCCCAAGCTTTACAGCAAAACTTCTATCACAAGATCATCATAGAATCAGCAAAACAAACAAGCCTCTACTAAAAATTTTTACAGCTCTTAATATTGATATTGACAAAAAAAATTTAAGATTGCCAAAATTTCAAGATTTAAAAAGTTTTATAAAAAAATAAAGCAGTTTATGTAATCTGGTTTTTTTATCAAAAAAACGGCCATAAAATTAACTGAAACAAGAGGTTGTAGGGTTTAAAAGTTTTGGTATAAAACACTGTAATCAACACAAATTTTTTTGACAAAATTTATCTTTTTAAGTTCAAACCACCCTTAATCTTTGCAAAACTTTTACTTTGCACGAGTACAATTGTGTTGAGAGTGACTCTTTGGTCCTAGCGTTTAGAACGCCAGAGCCGCGTAGTGATGATACAGAACTAAAAGAACTTATTCAACACCGTACCTCTGAAGCACTGCGTCCTAGAGATTTGATTAAACAGCGGGAGAATACCCGACCCATCAGCCCTGAGAAATATGATTGAACAATGGGAAAATAGTCAGCAGATGACAGATTTTCACGATAGTGGTCCCCCAGGTTTATAAATCAGGGAGAACAATGCCTTTTAGCCCCGATGGACGTGTCTCGATTGATGGATTTATTAAGAATACTTCTGGAAAAAAAATTAGAAGTAGTAAGAGATTATAAAATAAAAAACGATGGAAGTCTTTGTTATATTAAAGGTATACTAACTGAATTTTCTCGTAATCGTAAAGGGCTTAAACAGTAAGTAAGAAAGAGGTTAAGCAAATTCCATTTCTAGAAGTTTTTTAGGATTGTATTTTCAAAAATCCTGTAGCTACTTTAAAACGTAAATTTTAAACCCCAGCAACAAGAAACCACAATTCCCATAAGGGTTTTGGGGTATTTTTAGTTTTCGTGCTCTCATTTAAAATTTGAACTCAAAAAACCGCTTAAGGCAAGTGATACACAAATTTAAAAAAGTTTAGGGTTTGAAAGTTGTGCTAAAGGGTCTATTTTTTTATTTTGCATATCTTTTTTAATCTTTTTGCTTTGCAATTTTTATTTTTACAAAAATGATGTAAAATTTATTGGTGTGCTTACAAAAAAGTTTTTTTGTTTGCCATATTTTTGCTTGTATATTAATTTTCGTGTATTAAGGAGAAAATGATGAAAATAGATGATGACTTTGATCTTAAAGATCCAGATCAAAATAATGACAAATTTAAAAACCCTGACAATTACAGTGGGTATGACTATCAAAAAAATAGCAACAATAAAGGTTGGGATACGATCTATCAGTCTTCTTATAACAATTCTGACGGTTCACGGGAAGGATATAGAAAACGTCAAAATTGGGATATGCAACAAGAAGATAATCGGTACCAAAATGAGCGTTTTGACACGTATAAAACTGCAAACAATGAAAGAAAAGCTAGAACAAAATCTCCGAGTTTTTCTGCAGGAATAATAACGTTTTTAATTGTGGCAGGAGCTCTTTTATTTACGGGTTTTGCTATATTTGCTATTTCAAAACTCGGTGGTGATAAGTTTTCTGGTATTAAAAATAACAGTGAGATGATAAACCCTGGTGGGCCAACTTTGAAAACAGAAGATAGAAAAGATGGAGAATACGCGAAAAATGCTATCGAAATTTACGAAAAATGTTCTAAATCAACTGTTGGAGTTGAGGTAACTTTTAGAGGACCTGACTTTTTTGATGAACAAGTAGGAGCTGGATCAGGAGTTATTATGACTTCTGACGGTTTTGTAGTTACAAATTCTCATGTAATACAGGATTCCAAAGACGCATTTATCAGAATTATAACTTCGGACGGAAATGTACATGAAAAAGTTAAAGTAATCGGTTACGATCAGGCTACAGATTTAGCTGTTTTGAAAGTTGACGGTGTTAGTAATTTCGAGCCCGCGATATTTGGAAATTCTGATCAACTTAGGGTTGGTGAAGATTTAGTTGCAATAGGAAATCCACATGGGGTAGTTTTTTCGCAAACTATGACAAAAGGTATAGTTTCGGCATTAAAAAGAACTTTGTCGAATATTAGCCGTGTTAAATTTATACAAACAGATACTCCTATAAATCCTGGAAACTCCGGTGGAGCATTATTTGATATGGCTGGGCGTGTTGTAGGTCTCACTTCTACAAAACTTAGTTTGCCTTCAACAGAAGGTATGGGATTTGCTATACCGATAAGCTCAGCTAAAGTCATAGTGGATGATTTAATAAAATTTGGGTATGTTCCAAATAGACCTTCTCTGGGTATAGGCGTAAAAAAATTAATAGACGAGCCAACAGCGCATAGATACAATATATCTACTGGTATATTGGTGGGAGCCATATATCCTCACAGTTCATTGCATTCCTCGAGTATTAAAATAGGAGATGTAATTTCAAAAATAAATGGAAAGCAAATCAAAACTATAAATGATGTATGTGATGAAATTGAAAAACATTCAGTTGGCGATAAAGTAACGCTTAGTGCTTATCGCTTGCCATCTGGTAAATCAGCACAAGGCAAAGAATTTGAAACAGAAGCTACTTTGGTAGAAGAAAAAAGAGAAGAATCAGAAACGAGACGATCCAATACGGAATAACTAGGTTATTATGGCTGTACTTCTTTAAGCTCATTTGACAGTATAAACTGAAATAGAAAAGGAGAAATTAAAAATATACTTAAAAAAATGTGGCTTTTTTGCCTTTTCGCCTTTTCAGATTTTAGCTAATGTTAATATTTTGACCTCGTTAAAAAAAGAAGTGTTTTCTGTGCTTTTTACTATGGACAAAAGTAAAAAACAGAAAGCAAATCTGAAAAAAATTTTTAACAAAGTTTATATCATAGATAGAAACAGAACGGGTTTTAGTCTTTTATACTTGATACAAACTTTGTTTTTTAGTTTAAAAGCTGTAAAAAAGCAAATACCTGACTATGATTCTGAAATATTTTTTGACGATATTTATTGCACCGATTGCAATTCTTTGATGTGCGCGCTTTATCTTTATAATTTGACACGAAATCCGAATGTAAAGGTTCATTTAACAGAAGATGGTGCAAGAAATTACTGTTATAATTTTGATCATTATATTTTTCTAAGAAAGATCATGAATTTTTTTGGTTTGCCACTTTATTCGGATTTTTTTTCAGATACAATTGTTTTTGAAACAAAAATTTTGCCTAATAAAAATATAAAAGCTATTAAACAACCAAATTTTAATTTAAATCTTAAAGCCCAAAAAGCTTTGAACGAGTTATATGAAGAAAAAATAGTTCCAAACGAAATCAATAGCGGCGATATTATTTATTTTGATCAACCGTTTTTTGAAAACAAATTAGATCTTATAAATAAGCATGTGAAATCTGTTATTTTTTCTACAATTTCCATAGAAAAACTCAAAATTAAGCCACATCCTAGACAAAATCCCGTCAAAACCAGTGAAAATATTTTAAAAACTAGTGCTTTTGAAGCGTATTTTATAAATGAAAGTAAAAAACTTGACGATTTGATCTTTATAAGTATATCGTCGACTACACTTTTTTCTGGCAAAATCATTTTCAAAAAAGAACCAACGGTAATATTTTTATACGAAATATTTAAGAATCAACTTGAAAATTTAAGAGACAAAACTAAAAGTTTTTGTTATACAAATGGATCTTTTAACGACGCTGTTCGCAGGCTTCGAGAGCTTTACGTAGATAAAGAAAAAGTTTTAGTACCAAAAACTATTGTAGAACTAAAAGAAATTTTAGCTGGGAGATCAAATGTTAAGCATAATAGTACCGGTTTTCAATGCGCAAAACTTTCTTGAAAGGTGCATAGACAGCCTTCTCGTTCAAACATTTGAAGATTTTGAAATCATTATAGTAGATGATTGTTCTACTGACAACAGCTTAAAAATAATAAAGGGGTTTGAAAAAAAAACCCCTCAAAAAATTAGAGTTATAGAATCAAAAATAAAATTACGTCAAGGTGGGGCCAGAAATTTGGGGATAAACTTGGCTAAAGGAGACTATATAGGTTTTGTTGACAGTGATGACTGGGTACATCACGATATGTTTAAATTTTTGTACACTATTGCTAAAAAAGAAAATAGCGACATGGTAGGATGTAGATATTTTTTAGCTTATTCAGAAAAAAAAATTAAAAAAGTTGAAAATCATAATTCTGTTAAATTTTTAAAATTATTCTCCGGTAAAAATCTAACTATAGGGCAAAAAAAAATTTTGTTTTTTATAACAAGCGGATTATGGTGCCATATCTATAAAAAAACACTAATTTTAGAAAATAATATTTTCTTTCCCGAAAAGCTAGCATATGAAGATAATTATTTTGTAAGACTATATATACTTTACATAAAAAAATATTCTTTTATAAATAAAAGTCTTTATTATTACTTTAAAAATCCAAATTCAACAACAAACCAAAAAAACAAATCTTATCAGTTAGATAGACTTGTTATAGAGAGAAAAAAATTAGAAACTTATAAAGAACGTAATTTGTTTTTTGATTATAAGGAAGGCATAGAAATAGATTTTTTAAAAACTTTCTATATAAACACGTTAGCATTAGTTTTTACAAATTTTGATGATTTTCCTGTAACAAAATTAAAAATTTTAAGAAAAGAATTATTAGAAAATTTTCCTGAGTACAAAAAAAATCCGTATTATAAAAAATTTGTTTCCAGAAAAGACAAACTAAAATGTAAATTAAGTGAAATTTGTCCAACTTTTTTAAAGTTTTTGTACACTGTCAGGAGAAAATTAAATGAGAAAAACTAAAATCTCTGCCTTAAATGCTTTTACAGGCTTGATTATGGTAATAATAAAGTCCTTGACGCAATTTGTACTTATTAGAATATTTATTGAATCTTTGGGAAGTTCAATATTTGGTTTTGATCAATTTATGTTAAAAACTTTGGAATTTTTGTCACTAGCTGAACTTGGTGTTGGAAACGTAATTGGTTTTAGTTTGTATAAACCAATAGCAGAAAAAAATAAGAAAAAAATCATATCTCTTATGCAGTTTTATAGGCGGATTTACTCAAAAATTGGAATTACGGTCTTAATAATAGGAATACTAATTTCGCCATTTTTTGGATTGTTTATAGAAAATGAAGCTTCTAAAACAAATTTTAATTTTTTATATGTTTCTTATTTTTTATTTTTGATTACGACATCTTCTTCCTATTTTTTTTCTTATAATCAAACTTTTTTAATAGTATCTCAAAAAGCTTTTATTTTAAATATCATAAAAACTCTCTTTTTAATCATTGGAACGATTATATTAATTTCAGTCATTAGATTTTCTTCTAATTATCTTTTTTATCTTTTAATTTGGTGTATATTAAAAGTATTAGAAAATATATCGTGCTACATTTTTGTCAGATTAAAACATAAATATATTTTTTCAAAAACAAAATTTCCACTAAAATCTGATGATAAAAAAAAAATAAACAAAAATATAAAAGCCCTCATAGCCCACAAAATAGGTGGAACTTTTGTGTTAAATAGCAATTTATTGATTTTGCGTATTTTTAATAATTTTTCTACTGTTGGTTTTTTTGCTTATTATGAAACGATATTATCAGCAGTTTACTTAGTAATTACTCAGATTTTTGATGGCATAAAAGCAAGTTTTGGAGATTACAATGTTAAAAATAATAATCAAAAAACAAAAATAATGTTTTTGAATTTACAATTCTTGTCATTTTTGATATCGAGTTGGTGTAGTGTATTTTTAATTAATATTTGCGAACCTTTTATTTGTATTTGGATTGGTAAAGACAAACAACTTTCTTTTATCGCTCTTTGTTTATTTGTCTTGAATTTTTATTTAAGATCTTTTCGAATACCGCTAGATTTGCTGAAAGATATAAACGGAATCTATTGGCAAGATAGGTACAAGCCCCTTGTAGAAGCCTTTGTAAAAATTTTTTTCTCTGTTTTTTTAGGTTGGATTTTTGGGCTAGAAGGAGTAATCGCAGGTACAACTATAAGTCTTATAGGAGTTTTACTTGTTGTAGAACCATATATTGTTTATAAATATTTGTTTCAAGAAAAGCCATTATCTTATTTTTTTGTACATGTTAAATGTTTTATTTTTACGGCTTTTATGTGTTTTTTGAGTTTTTTTCTTTCGTTAGCGATTACTACAGAAATAGATAATATATTTTTAATATTAATTAGAAGATTTTTGGTTTCATTTTTTTTACCTCCAATTTTGTTTTTTGCTTTTTTAAGGAAAAAACAGGAGTTTCGTTTTTTATTTAGTGTGTTTAAAAACTTTACAAAAATTAATGTTTCTTAATTAATTGACCTCAAAGTACTAAAATTTTAGAATGACATGATGAGATTTGTTGTTTTTATGTTTTAAACTGGAGGCTTCAGTTGATCGGTTTTTTAAAGAATATACATGATTATTTTAAAAAATATGATCTGATTCTTTGGGTTGTTTCTTTATTTATATCAATTTATTGTTTACTTTTGATGGTGAGCGTTTCAGTTGAAGGTGTAAATTTTTTTATAACACAATTAATAGCAGTAATAATCGGGTATATTGGCGCTATATTTTTAGCAGAATTTGATTACCATATTTTAGCAAAATATTGGCAGATAGTTGTTACTTTGTGTTGTGGTTTAATGCTATCAACGCTTGTTTTAGGAAGTACTATAGAAGGAGCATCTGGAGTTAATGCTAAAGCATGGTTAAGAATTTTTGGTGTAGGGTTTCAGCCATCAGAGCTTGGAAAAATAGGTTTTATAATAACACTTGCTACACATCTTGATTTTTTAATGAAAGAAAAAATGATGAAATCTTTTTTACATATATTTTTGTTGGGTGTTCACTTGATAGTTCCGGTTGCTATAACCAAATTGCAAGGTGATGATGGTGCAGGAGTAATTTTTATTTGTATCTTTTTGGTAATGTGTTTTTCAGCCGGTGTTCAACTTCGCTACTTTTTGTGCCTATTTTCTGTTGTTACAGCTGCTATGCCACTAATATGGAGATTTGTTTTTTCTGATTATCAAAAACAACGTATACTTGTCATGTTGGACTTGGAAAATCATAAGCTCGATAAAGGTTTCCAACAAATACAAGGCATGATATCCATAGGTTCAGGAAAAATTTTTGGTCAAGGGCTTTTTATGTCTCCACGAGTCAAAAGCGGAATAGTACCAATGCAAGAAAATGATTTTATTCTTTCTGTTATTGGTGAACAATTAGGTTTTGTCGGATGTACACTTGCGCTGATATCGCTTGCTGTTTTGACTTTTGCTGTGTTTAAAAACGGGATGAAAGCTTGCGACAATTTAGGCGCTTTGATGTGTTTTGGTTTTTTTGGACTTTTATTTTTACAAACGATTTTTAATCTTGGTATGTGTCTTAATATTCTTCCTGTTATGGGTGTAACGCTTCCGTTTTTTAGTTCTGGAGGTTCAAGTGCAGCTTGCCTTTATTTAGGTCTTGGCATAGCTCAGAGCGTATATTCTAAAAGAGGTGATTCAGATCTTGTGAGTATAGGTAAAAATACAACTATTTTAAGTTAAGTTATTAAATTTTAGGAGCAATACATGCAGGTTATATTACTTTCTAATGTAAAAGGTACTGGACAAAAAGATCAACTTATAAAAGTTTCAGATGGTTATGCAAAAAATTTTTTGTTACCAAAAAAATTGGCTAAAGAAGCTACTAAACAAACTATTAATGAACTAAAACTCAGAAAAGAATCTAAAGAACATAAAATAAAACTAGAAAAAGAGAAAGCATTAAAAATTTCTAAAAGTTTAGAGAGGAAAACAATAAAAATTTTTGCAAAATCCGGAAAAGATAATAAAATTTTTGGTTCAGTTACAAGAAAAGAAATTATGAAAGCTTTAAAAAACAGTGAAAATATTATTGTAGACAAAAGAAAAATAGACTTTCCCAATGTAAAAACTTTTGGTACTTATAACTGTAAAATTCAACTTTTTTCAGGAATTTTTGCTAAAATTCTCGTAAATATTTCCAATGAATCTGAACAATAAAAAAGTGTTTGCTTGGACTCAAGGTTGTAAAGTAAATCAATACGAAACACAGGCTATGCTTAAAATTTTAGAAGAGTCAGGCTGTAAAGAAGTAGATAAAGAAAAAACAGCTGATGTGATTCTTATAAATTCTTGCACAGTAACTACTAAGAGTGACCAAAAACTTCAACAAAATATAAAGAGAATAAAAAAGTCAAATCCAGATGCGGTTATGGTACTTACTGGATGTATGCCTCAAGCTTTTCCTGAAAAAGCTTTAAATTTGCCCAATATAGATATAATTCTCGGCAATTCCAAAAGAAGAGATATTGCCACAAAAATAAACAATTTTTTCGAGAAAAAATCTAAAATTTTCGGTATAACCCCCCACTTTCGAACATCTTCATTTGAAAACCTTGAAATAAAACATTTTGGTAAAAAAACTAGAGCTTTTTTAAAAATCGAAGATGGATGTAACCAATTTTGTTCGTACTGTATCGTACCCGTGGCTAGAGGCAGAGTTCGATCAAAAACTTTAAGAAAAATTTTGATTGAGGCCAAACAAATCGCAAGTTATGGACATAAAGAAATAGTTCTTACGGGCATAAACTTATCATCTTATGGCGAAGATTTTAAGAATATTAATATAATGGATGCAATAAAAACCGTTGGTTTAGTTAAAAAAATAAAAAGAATAAGACTTAGCTCTCTTGAACCCAGAATTATAACTCAAGAATTTTTAGATAAATTGCAAACAGAAAACAAGTTTTGTGATTTTTTTCATCTGTCCTTACAATCTGGATGCAACAGAATTTTGAGAGCTATGAATAGAAAATACACAAATGAAGAATATTACAGAACAGTTGAAAAAATATTGGATGTTTTTCCTGACTGTTCCATAAGTACGGACATAATAGTCGGTTTTCCTTCAGAAAGCGAAGAGGATTTTGAAGAAACTTTAAACTTTGCAAGAAAAATAAATTTTTCTAATATACATATTTTTAAATACTCACAGCGAAAAGGCACAGCAGCTTCAAATTTTGTTGACGATATTTCTTCTCAAGAAAAATCGCAAAGAAGCAAGAGACTCGAAAAATTAGCTAAAGAACTAAAAAAGAATTTTTTAAAAAAACAATTACAAAAAGAAAAATTTGTACTTTTTGAATCTAAGCAAAACAACTTATTTTTTGGTTACACTAAAAACTATGTAAAAGTTGCTTTAAAAAGTGACAAAAACCTACAAGGGAAAATCTTAAAAGTTCTCCTGAATGGTTTTAATGATGATAAAAAACCATTTTTATCTGCAAAAATTATTTAGTCTAAATACCAAAAATATTAAGACTTAATTAGTCGCATATTGTGGGGATTTAAAATTTCATTTTAAAGTTTTTTAGAACGGAACTTTCAAACCCAATCCCCATCAAACCCATTAAAAATTCGTAGGCGAAAGCATGAAAACTAAAAATACCCCGAACCCTTATGGGAATTAGAGTTTCTTGTTGCCGGGGGTTTCAAAGTTTCGTTTTAAAATTTAAAAATCGAGTAGATCTCTCACGAAACCAAAAATATTAGAACTTGAAGAATTAAAAAAACCAGAGGAAACCTCCTAGACTTTCCCCTCTTATAATCTTACTTGATTTCGAGTTGGCTCAAAGACAGCTTATAAACCCAAAACGTTGCTTGAGGATACAGTACGCTTAATAAATATCATTATACTTGGCCTTAAACTTAGGACCTAAAACACGAAAAAAAACAAACCTCCCGCAAAAAAAATCTGCGGGATTGTGCGTTGGTTATCAATAAATAGAATTACAATTAGCGGATACCGTCAGTCCATCTCGCTCTTGTACTTCTTACATCTACATGTATCATATTGCTTCTGAAGTTTGGATCATCTTTATGCCCTGGCTGATAATACGCTCCTAAACCACCGCGTACTATCTCAGGAATGTTTTTATCTGCGTATTCGTATAAATCCTTACCGCTAACTCCATCTACAACAATATCTGCAGCAGTACCATAGCGATGCTGACTGTTAGGCACTGCTCCAAGTCTGGCATTGTGAGCAGTAGTACGATAACCAGAATTGATTTTCACTGGTCTACTAAATCTGCTACGAATATTTTCTAGAACCCCAAGCAAATTATTTGATATCAGAATAAAATCAGAACCGTCCGAACACGCAAATTCCCCTACCTTAAAATTTGCGGATACTCTAGTATTACCATCTCTTGCTAAGGAATACGCTTTAACATCAGTTTTGCCGGATAGTTGCGTCCATGTATCTGAATCAACTACCCCACTTGGAGGTAATTTACAACCCATTTGGAAACGCTTCAAAGCAACTTCTGTCTTACCGCCAAAGCTTCCATCTATTTCAGCTTCAGTAAAACCTACGTTGCACTTTGCCAGGGTGTGCTGTAAATATAATACCTGATCTCCTGAATTTCCCTTTCGCAAAGTATCTAAGGCATAAGCGTTTACATTTCCAAATACAGAAAATGTTAAACACAAAGCCATAATAAAAACCAAACTCCCAAAAGTTTTTCTGACTAACTCTTTCATAAAAATCCCCCTTCTTTAATTTTCTAAAAATTCAAATACAAACAAGTACTAGTTTTTTTGCAATAACATCCCTCCTTAGCCTGTCTAATTTTTGTGAGAAAATCGCAAAACACCGTTAAAGTAAGCCAACATAACAATCTATCAAATTAATTTATTTGTAATCATAAAAATAGACTGCACCTACGCTCAAACACTGTTAAAACAATCTCTACACTACTGTTTTCCTAAAACACCAAAAAGGAAAACCCGCACACAAACAAGTTGATTCTACTTTAGTACATGAACCAATATCAAGTACTCTTTTATCCAAATTTACTAAGAGAAAACCGCGTATCGTGGGGAACCTATACGTCATAAAAGCAAAAGCCAAATACATATCGTTTTATTCAGTAGTCAATTTCAATATTGTTTCGTAAATTTGATCTGCAGTTAGACGTTTGTCGGGTTTTGGTGTCCAACTTTTTGTTATTATATCTTTAAATTTTT
>JAIRLJ010000041.1 GCA_031259495.1 Oscillospiraceae bacterium
GACGAAAGCTTTCCGCCGTTTTATGCCAACCAAGCTTCAGAAGTTTTTTTCTTCTAGCTTTTAAGTCTAATTAATTTTCATAATGTAATTCTAATGTTTTTAGTTTCACGGGAAGCTTATTGCTGTTTTAAATAAATCGTAGATTCTTTTGTCTTAGCACGTACTAGAAATTCACAAGAAAAACTCATGCTCATTTCTTTTTCAATTCTTGCGATAAGCACTTCAACTTCGTTGAGACTCAATTTATTTCCTAATTCAGCTCTAAGCGAAACTATGGAACGAGTCCATCCATAATTGTGTACTACTATATCACTTATATTTTTTACTTCTTCATAAGAAAGAACTTGTTTTTTTACGAGTTCTGTAAATTCTTCACTTGGAGCTTGACCAAGAATTGGACCTAAAACTTCTCTAAAGGTTTTTATACCTGAATAAATTACAAAACTCGAAATAATTATTCCAAATATTCCATCAACTGGAGTTTTGGTAAATTGTGCTATAAAAGCACTTAATAATACTGTAAAAGTTGCGATCATATCTGTTAGGCTATCACGTGAATTTGCTATTAACACAGAAGAAGAAATCTTTTTACCCATTTTTCTAAAAAAAAACGAAAGCCAAAGTTTAATTAAAATTGATAAAAATAAAATCAAAATTCCTGTTTTGTCGATGTAAGAGTCCTCTGGTGTTAAAATTTTATAGGCAGAAGTTTTTAAAAGTTCAATTCCTGTCATTGCAATTAATATAGCAACAATTATTGTACATACGTATTCGGCTCTACCGTAACCAAATGGATGTTTTTTATCTGCTGGTTTAGAAATAATTTTAAATCCGATTATAGTTATAATAAACGAAGCAACATCAGAAATATTATTAACAGAATCTGCGATAATCGTGATTGAAGAACATGATATTCCTATTAACAACTTTGCTAAAAAAAACGTAAAATTACATACGATTCCGACAATACCACAAAAAACACCGCAAATCGTTCGTTTTTTCCCTGCTTCAACATTGTCATATTTTTTTAGAAAAATTTTTATAAGCAAATCTATCATTTTTCTGCCTAAATGTTATACGAGCGAATTTTTTAAAAGCACTACTTGAATATCATTTACAATATCCAAAAAAAATATTCAGTTTAATTAGATATATTTCAAACACAAATTAGATTTTTTATTTTTTCAAATTTCTTTTCACCTATACCTTTTATGGTTTTGAGTTGTTCTATGTTCGAAAATCCTCCCAATTCTTCACGTTTTTCTATTATTAAATTGGCAGTTGTTTTACCAATACCTGGTAATTTTTTTTCTAATTCATCTTCTGTTGCAGTGTTGATATTAATTTTTTTATTATCTTCTTCGTCCAATTGTTTTGAAACTTGCTCAGTCGTATTTTCATCTGTTTCAGTACTCACACTTTCTGTGTCTTCGGGTGATAAATTATCCATTTCTTCCGTTTCTAAAAAATCTTGATTTTTTGTGTTACTGTCCACATGAACAACAGATGGAACATCCGGTTCTTCAACATGGAATGCACTGTAAAAAATCACCACAATACACAAAATCAAACTTAAAATCAACAAAATTTTTACTTGTTTGTCTTGATTATCCATTTTTATTTTTCCAAATAATTACGCTCAAATTACAAATTTAGAAACTATTTAACCTGATTTAATACACGTTTTTTACAGATGTCTTTGTAAATGTAAAATTTTTATTTTTATCGTACAACAAAGAAGAAAAAGCAATTGTGAAAAAGCCTAAGTTTAAACAAAAAATCCAAAAATAATTTTGATTTCCTATAGACTTTACATCAAAGAAAAATACGGTGTACGAATTTTTTTTACGCTATAGCAAATTGCTTCATAGCAAATTGCTTCTTGTTGGTCTCTAGCTTTGTTTAATTCTTTTTTATTCATTTAACTTCCTTTTTTTACAAATTCCGTATGTTTTATATGTATAGATACTAAATCAATTTATTTTAATAAGATTTGAGATTTTTTTCAGTTGTAATAGTTTTTTTGTCTAAATTCAGTTTTTTAGATTTTATTCTTATCAGAAAATTATCAACAGCTCCTTTGACTTCTTTTGACAAAAACAAAACCGATATCAAATTAGGAATTGTCATTGCTACGCAAAAAAGACTGAGGAATTTCCAGACAATATCTATTGGTAACGAAGCAGAGATAGGCATCAGCAAAACATGAGATATCCTGTAAAGTCTAACTGCTTTTTTACCCTTTAGGTAATTAGCACAACTTTCAGGACAATATGACCAACCTATCAAAGTTGAAAAAGCAAAAAGTGCTAACATAATATTTACTAAAACTCCACCAAAATCTCCGAAAAAACTACCAAAAGCTCTATCTGTGATAGCTCTTCCATCAAAGCTTTTATCTACATTAATAGCTCCGGTAGTTAAAATTACAAACCCTGTAATATTACATATCAAAAATGTATCCACAAAAACTTGAAAAATCCCCCACATACCAGCTATAACTGGCTCGCTATTCGAAGAAGCAGAATGAAGAATCGGACCACTGCCGAGTCCAGCCTCATTGGAAAGAATTCCTCGTGAAAGTCCACTTTTTATACTTTTTACTATCATGCTCCCAAAAACTGCTCCCCCAACAGATTTAAAGTTAAAAGCTTCAGATAAAATATTAAGAAAAACTGGTACGATTTTTTCAACGTTTGAGAAAATAATTAGTAAGCCTGCCAAAATATAAATTACAGCCATTATTGGCACTATTTTATCTGTAACTTTTACTATTCTCTTTATACCACCAAAAATAACTATTCCAGCAATTATAGCTATTACGAGACCATTTAGAAATCCTTTTTCATTGAAGATATTGCCTTTTGCAGAAGAAAAACTTTCTCCGTAAATTAAAGTACCTATAGCTTCAGAAAGGCTATTTGTTTGCATCATATTGCTAGTTCCTAGACCAAAACCAACACAGAAAATGGCAAAACATTTAGCAAGCCACTTTTTTTTAAGGCCGTATTGAATATAAAACATCGGCCCACCAATGTAATTACCATTTTTATCTTTCTTTCTATATATGATTCCTAAAGTATTTTCTGAAAAGGCAGTAGCCATGCCAAAAAACGATGAAATCCACATCCAAAACATGGAACCAGCTCCACCGATAGTAAGAGCTCCAGCAACACCAACTATATTCGCTGTACCAACACAGCCACCTAGAGCCGCACTCGCTGCTTGAATTGGAGAAATACTGTTACTTTGCTTTTTATTTTTTTTAAAAAAAATTCCAAATGTACGCGAGATCCAAAGCTTACTCTGAAAAAATTGAAAAAATCCAATTCTATAACTAAGGTATACCCCACTTAAAAAAATAAAAAGCAAAGTGATTGGATTCCAACAGTAACTATCCACTAAATCAACAAATTTATTAAAAATTTCCAATATATACGCACCGTTCTTAAATAATAGTTTATAAAATCTTCATCTTTTGCTAGCTTTAAAAAAAACTGCTATAGTACCCGGACCTGCGTGCGCACCTATAACTGTGCCCATATTGTTTATAACAATTTTGACGTTCAAATTTTGTTTTATAGACTTAGCTATTTCTTTTGTTTGGTCTAAAACATCTGCATGATTTATAATAATCAACTGTTCGCTTTTTGTGTCTATAGTTTCTTTCATTTTTTTCAAAACTATATTAAATGCTGCTTTTTTACCGCGAGCTTTGGTTACGGGTATAAGGCGCCCCTCGTTATCTACATGTAAAACTGGACGTATACCGAACAACGTACCAAAAAAAGCAGAAGTAGAGGAAAGTCTTCCACCTCTTTTCAGGTGCATTAAATCATCTACCACGAACCAATGAGCTATTTTTAGCTTTGTACTCTGTGCGAAATCATAGGCTTCTTGTAAAGTGGCCCCCATTTTTTTCTGAAGAGATGTTAAATAAACCAAAAGCCCTTCTCCACCACAAGCCGCAAGTGAATCTACTGCTAACATTTTTCTGTCCGGGTATCTTTTAGAAAGCTCTTTTATCGCAATCAATGAAGAACTATAACTACCACTAAGAGCAGAAGAAAAACCGATATATAAAATATCTTTTTTGTCCTGCAAAATTTTTTCGAAATGTTCCATATAACAAGCCGAATTTATTTGAGAAGTGGTAGCAAGTCTACCTTGTCTAATTAAATCGAAATAGTCTTTCATAGACAAATCTTTACTGCTTAGATCATTAAGATAGTTTTTTGAATCTATTGTGTACATCATAGGTATCACGATTAAATCACTATCCCTAATCTGTTTTAAAGATAAATCTGCAGTAGAATCGGTAACTAATACATAATCTGACAAAATTTCACCCCTAACTATTAATTTGAAGTTTTATTAATAATTCAAGTTTCTTAATTTAACCTAGAAAATGTCATCTGGGACATTGTATCATTTTTATATATAAAGCCAAAACACAGCATTAATTACTAGTTTACTCCAAACGTATGAAACTTCTAAATTTTCACTATCATATCCTAGGTAAAACAAAATTTTTGATATTCTCATTTCTTTAAATTACACAGTTACTGCTTTTGATATTTGTGTAGTGAATTCGAAAGTTTTGCAAATTTGTTTTTGTATAAAAATTATGCTAGCGTATGTGGGAGTTTTTTTATTTTAAAAGGTTGGTAAGCGTGAAATTCTCAGTTAAATTAGGTTTTGTTCTTTTGTTAAGCACTTGTACTTTGTTTTGTTTTTTTAGTAGTTGCAATAGCAAAAAATTAGCCGAAGAAACAAAATCTGATTTAACATATGCTCAGGCTGAGGAACCAAATACTCTCGATGCTGCTAGAGTTGGAGAAACTTCCTCAGCAATTGTAGCCTATAATATTTATGAGTCTTTGTTAAGATTCAGAGAAGGAACTTCAGAAATAATCCCATGTCTTGCTGTGAAATGGTGGGAAAGCGAAAACCATCTTTCTCATTTCTTTGAGTTGAGGAAAGATGTGAGTTTTCATGATAATACTCACTTTGATGCCGAAGCCGTAAAATTTAATGTTGAAAGACAGCTTGGCAATAGTCAATTTCCATACGCCGAATCTGTATATGGCATGATTTCTAGAGTAGAAATTATAGATGAATACACTATTGAATTTAAACTTAAAGAAATTTGTTCCTACTTTATAAATAATATGGCAATGGATATAGGAACGTATATTGCTAGTCCGCAAGCTATAAAACAAAGTTACGATGACGATATTTCTTCAAATCCTGTTGGTACTGGGCCGTATGAATATGTAAATTGGAAACGCGGTCAACATATTAAACTAAAACGAAACGAAAATTATTGGGGAGAAAAAGCTAAACAAAAAAATCTGACTTTTAAATTTATTAAAGAACCTTCTTTTAGAATAGTGGCACTCAATAATGGAGAAGTAGACATAGCAGAAAAAATTGATTTTGCTCTAATAGATAAAGTAAAGTCATCTGGCAATGTAGTCAACATTACAGATATGATCGGTACTTATTATTTGTCATACAATACTAAAAAAGAATTTTTAAATCCGCAAGTTAGATGTACAATTTCATCTGCTATAAATATTCCTGAACTTGTTGGTTCGGTTTGTAATGGGCAATTAAATCCAGCAAATTGTATGCTTCCTCCTGGCATACTCGGTCGGTTTAATAATAATCTTAGTTATTCTTTTTTTGATCCCATAGGGGCGAAAAAATTTTTTGAAAAAACTAAGTTGCCAAAGCTTAAAATACTAAGCCTTTCCTCGAGCGAAGCTTTCGGCAACTATTTACAATGGGCAGAAGCTATCCAATCCTATCTTAAAAAAGTTGGTGTTGAATCTGAAATAATTCCGTACGATCTCAAGGCCTTCAAAGAAAAGACAAAAAACGGAGATTTTGATTTATGTGTACATTCTTGGATTAGTGACAACGCAGATGCAGATAATTTTTTAAACATTTTTTCAAGTAAAAATCCAGAACTTAATATTCCAAAATATTTTAACAAAGAAATAGATGAGCTTTTTCTTCGAGGAGGACAAACTACAAATAAACAACAAAGAGAAGCCATATATACAGAGATAGAAAAAACCCTCTTAAAAGATAGCGTTGTTCTTCCACTTTTTTATATTAGAGAAGTTTCTGCTTACCAATCAAAAATTTCTGATTATGTTATTAATCCTACTGGGACTATAAGATTTGCTAATATAAAAGTACTTTAAATTATAAATTGCTATAATTTTTAAAAGATTGCCCGAATTTACAAAAACGGTTTTGATCTCACTTTGAAATCAAATTTTCTAAAAATACCTCCTCGGCTTTTGTTATTACTAACTCTAAGGAAAAATATTATCAAAACGTTATAGAAACAGGAAAAAAAGTTTGATTTACGCTTCAGTCTTGTAGCCTAGGTTTACAATGTCCAAGAAGTAATACTTCCAAACACGATAAAAAGCATAGAAAGAGAAGCTTTTAAGTATTGTAGAAATTTAAGATACGTCAGAATGTTGGATGGGATTCAAATTATAGGAAATTCAGCATTTTGGGGATGCCAAGATTTGAAAAGCTTAAATATTCCAGGTTCGGTAACTGCGTTAGGAACATCCGTATGTAGGGATTGTGAAAATTTAAGCGAAGTGGAGCTTTCAGACTTGTTTCAGGAGATACCGGAAGAAATATTTTGGTGTTGTAAAAGTTTAACTGGTATTACAATTCCAGGACGAATTAGAAAAATAGGAAAAGATGCGTTTTTTTGTCAGTGGTTTAGTACAAGTTAAATTTCTAGAATCGGAAAAATCGTGCCTTACTGATGTAGAAGGTGGAGCTTTTTTTTATAACAAAAGTTTAGAAAAAATTTATCTTCCGAATTCAGTTAAGACTATAGGAGAGAATACATTTACTGGGTGCGATGGTTTAAAAAGCTTCAAAATTCCAGATTCACTTAGATGTATAAAAACTAGGACATTTTTAAAATGTCACAACTTGAAAGAAATAAGTATTCCAAGTTCGATTAAATGAATAGAAGAAAGAGCGTTTTCCGATTGTTCGAATTTAATAAGAGTCATAATACCAAGATCTGTTAGGCATATAGGAACTCTTGCGTTTGATTTCTCAGGAGATGTTAAATTTGAATCAAGGTTTACTGGGAATATAGCGCCGAACGCGTTTCGCAATAATATTAGTCTTCCAAGAAGAAGGGCGATTTAATAGTAAAAAATATCTTTTCGCATCGTTAATCAGAAAATTTTAAAATGATAATGTTTTGTTTAGTTGTTGCAATTAATTATTCAAGTGGCCTGATTTGTGGGCAGATTAATACATTAACGATATTAAAGAAAAATCGGAAAACGTGTCGTAGAAGTAGATTTTTAAAGAGAAGGCAAAAAACGGAGATTTTGATCTATATGTGTACATTCTTGAACTAGTGATAACGCAAAAGATAGCGTTATTATTCCATTTTTTTACATTAGAGAAATTTCTGATTACCAATCAAAAATTTCTGATTATGTCATTAATCCTACTGAAACTGTGAAATTTGCTGATATAAAACTAATTTAAGGTGGTTACTACTGTGTTTAGAAAATAAGAGCTTCGAAAGGATTTGACTTGTATAGGAATTTTTAAGCTCTAATAAAAATACTTCCACCCCTCTATAGGGTCTGAAAATATTTTTTTATTTTTTTGCCTCCGAAAATGGATTTTATTACACCAAGCCATATATAAATGCTTACCCAAATAGCAATACATTTTATTTTGTATAAAAACAAAAAAACCGGTAATGCTAATGTTGAGTAACGAATTCTTATAATTTTTTGTTTTTTGAGATCAAGAAAATTTAACAAATAAGAATACTGAAAATTTGTTATTACGAAAAATAAAAACATAAATTTTTGATTAAAAAAAGAATAGATATGAAAAACTCAAAGAATGTTGAAATAGAAAAGTTTTATGATAAATTAAGCAAAAACGCGAATTTATTAAAAAAAATTAGAAACAAAAAGAAAAATTATAAAGACTTAAATGAGTTTACTAAAAAAGTAATTTTACCGATTAGCAAAAAAAGCGGTCATAATTTCTCTGTTAAAGATCTTATTGAATATGAAAAAAAGGCGCTGCTTTCAAATAAAAATCCAGAAATTACTCCAATTTCTGATGAAAAATTAAGCGATGCCAGTGGTGGAGTTGGCAAAAAAACGCTGACAAGTTTAAGTTTGGTGGTGGCTGCAACACCTATATCTGCTGGTATTTTTTCGCCAACCTCACAAACAGCATCGGCAGTGGGAGAAGCAGATCAAGAACAAGGAACACAAGCTGTCGCAGCCCAAGAAAGAGCTGAAGTAACAAATCCAACTTGGGAAGCTTTTAAAAGGAAATATCAA